>NZ_CP042464.1:300357-600714 GCF_015074785.1 Segatella copri | reverse complement strand
TTGAAGAACAGCAGGGCAAGCAATACAAACGGACCTATGATAAACAGTAAGGTGGTGGAAAAGATAACTACCGGCATGGTGAGAGATGAAAGGAACAGAATGAAGACACTGGCACGTGAATATCTCACGTAGGGCAACATATCGGTAGCTGCCATTGTCTCCAACATCTTCTTGCGCCTGATCATCTCGCGCACGATCATGGATATGCTGTAGGCTACACTCATGCAGAACAGGGCAAGCATCATATAAAGTCCTTCCTTGATATAAAGGCTGTGATGGAGACTGATGCCCACCAGGAAGACCAGGAGGGTGGCTGCGTTAATGCCGCCACATACAAGGTTCATCTTCCTGCGGTTGGCACGTGTGGTCTCTATGTTATAGATGGCCATGGCGATGAGCGAGAAGCAGGGGGGTATAGATGAGGATGTTGACGACCGCCCCGAGAATGTCGTCGGCAGCACGGAATCCGAAAGCCATCTGTATCACATACTGTATCGCCAGTCCTATCATGGCGAAAACGACCATCCAGCGGGAACGCTCATACCGCTTGTTCACCCATCTTACATACAGATGAGAGAGTGCCACGAAGATGGCATTGATGAGCATGAATATGAAACATGCAAACTGAAGTAGAAATAATGAATCCATACGTTTCTTATCTTATGTTTACTTTCTTTGCTATACATTATTATAATGAATACGCTTGCAAAAGTAAGAAAATAATTTTAGAAAAAGGGAAAATGTTCTTAAAAAGTTTACAAAACATACAAATAATTGAGTATTTCGCTATATTATCAACTGAACTTTCATAAGTTAGCCCCACACGCCTTGAAAGGGCAAAACTTGCGAAACCTTAATTACATCATACATAGACAAGTAAGCGAAAGATGGGGTGATTTGAGACCACCTCATCCCTCTTTGGCTTTCAATTCTTATCATCGTCAAACGGTAAAGAAGAATCGAATCTATCAAAATCTGAGCTGAATAGTTTGTCTTGTATCACACGGTACTTTTCAAACTCTGACTCAGCAAAGCTCTTGGCAAATTCAGCAGAAACCTTTCCAGAATCATGTAATACGGCATCACCTCCAGCTTCAAGAATAATATCAATACGCTTTGCCCAATCTTCCATAGTCATTGGTATATGTCGATTTGCCATACGTTCAGCTAAATCAAGTACTGAATTGACAAGTTTCCCCATATCTTCAAGTTCCACTTGTTTGAGATAGTTTTTGGCAATACTGACATCAGGCTTGACGATTTTACCATCAGGTGCATTCTCCCAAGTGGTCAGTCCCATATGCTCTTTCTCTGCATTGGCTCTTTCCACTATAAGTTCTGCTGCGGTATGCCCATGCACTGCATAATGCATCTTATTCTGAACTTTTTTATAAAACAAACGTGTGGTAGGTGCATCTTTGTTGTAATCAACAGCTGTAGCATATATATCCGTGAGCTTTTGGTAAAATCTTCGTTCACTCAATCTAATCTCACGTATTTCAGCTAACAAATGCTCAAAATAGTCCTCCCCAATGAACGAGCCGTTCTCCATACGCTTCTTGTCAATGATGTAGCCACGCAAAGAGAACTGCCTGATGACATAGGTGCACCATTGGCGGAACTGAGTGGCACGAATGGAGTTGACACGATAGCCCACGGAAATGATTGCATCGAGGTTGTAGAATTTTGTCATGTAATTCTTACCATCTGCGGCAGTTGCCGAGTTTTTCTCGGTAACTGAATCTTCAACAAGTTCTCCACTCTTGAAGATGTTTTTAAGATGCAATCCGATATTATCTGTTGAACAGTCAAAAAGCTGTGCCATAGCCTTTTGAGTAGCCCATACCGTTTCGTCTTTATATAACACTTGTACGCCTTGCTCCTTACCTTCTGCCACGAAAGTCAGGAATTCCGCCGTACTGTTTCGTATTTCAAATTTCTTTGCCATAATTTATCACCTCTCAATGTAATGCGTTATCTCGTTGAAAGCGGATGTATGCAGATTTATTCTTTGAATGTCCATATTATAATGTTTCTTTGTTTTCTTTCTCCTCACTAAATGCCTTAATCTCATCAGCAAGGACTTTCTGTAATTTTTCTTTCGGTACTATCAACTGATAATCCGCCACTCCGATAGGCTTTCCCTATAGCGTGGCTTCATCATTAAATCCCTTGCTCAGCAGTAGCAGATTGTGCGACCACGGCAAAAGTGCTACGGAGCGTAGCACTTTTTCATCATGTCCCGCGTAACGTTCATAAAATTTCTTCATGTTCCAAAGTTGACGTGGTGAAACACCCATCTTCGGGTATCGTTCTTTCAGGTCTGCTGACAATCTTCTTACAACGCTGTCACCATACCCACTTTCAATCTTGCGCTCATGAAGCATTTGACCAATCTCCCAATAGGCGGTAGATACGTAGCCATTGACATGTCGGGCTATTTCTGTCCGTGCATGCTCAATTACTGCGACAGCGTGTCGCAGTATCTCAGCATAATCGCTACTTCCTATTGAGAGTTTGTTGTCTTTATTGTCTGTTGTCATTTTATCAGTCTATTATTTGCCATATGCAGATGCATATTTAATTACAAAGGTAATTATAATACATCACTATTCCGCATAAACACTGTGATTTTTAAGTTTATTTAGCAGCTTGATAAAAAACTGTTATTATATTGCACATCACCCCTTAAAAGTGCGATAAGGAGACTGCCATCCATAGCTTTTGAAGACTTACTTGTTTTTGCAAGATTCAAGCAAATGATGATTGATTATAATGGGCTTATAAACTCCAGAAAAAAAGAATCTATGAAAAAGTATGATAAAACATGAGCAAGTATGAGCAACTGTGAGTTGACCCCTCACCGATTTCGTATCTTTGCATTGTGGTTCAGAGATAACATCTCATACCACCAAGAGGCAATGCGCAGCGCCCCCTACTACACAAACACAATTTATTAACCTTAAAAATGAAGACACTATGATTCTGTACACATTGAAGAAGTATGTCAACGAGAAGTTGAGCGCCGCTAACGGCAAGTTTTTCGCCTACCCTGTAATCACCCAGACCTATGGTCTTGATGAACTCGCAGAGCACATGGAAAGTCACAACACCCCGTTCTCAAAGGGAGCCATCAAGGGTATGCTCACCGACATGGTGAGCTGCGTAAGAGAACTGGTTCTGCAGGGTATCGCCGTGAAGATTCCCGACCTCGCCATTTTCAGCATCGGCATCAAGAACAAGGAAGGTGCTGCCTCCGAGAAGGAGTTCAGCATCACCAAGAACATTGCCGGACTGAAGCTTCGTGCCCGTGGCACCGGTGAGTTCAAGGCAAACAGTCTGAACCTCGATGCATCCCTGAAGAAGGCCACAGCCGTAACTGGAGATGTTACTCCACCAGACGGCGGCAAGGATAACGCAGGCGATACTACCCAGGGTGGCGGCACAAACCAGGGTGGCGACTCAACACAGACTGGCGGATCAGGCAACACCGGGAGCAGCGGCTCCGATGGTAGCGACGGCCTGGAGTAACCCCTCGCCAGTAGATGAAGAAAGAAGGTTTTAGACAGGATGCAGTCCGGGATTCGGCTATAGCACCCCCGGCTATTCATCAATATAGCAAGCATCATTGAAACACGCGCTATCAAGCCCATCTGCTCATCCTGTCAGCCTTCCTTCTCTAGTATCGCCCGGATATAGGAAATCCGAGCCCCCCAATCCATTTATTAACCTTAAAAATCAAATGAAAATGAAAAGAGAAACACTCAAGAAAATTCTGAATTTCGTCATTACCGTTCTCACCGCAGTAGCCTCTGCCTTTTGTGTGCAGAGCTGCCAGTAGTATCAACCCTTTAAAGATTCAGCACTATGAAAAACACAAGAAAAATATCACTTATTGTCATTCACTGTTCAGCCACACGCGTCACCCAGGACTTCACCTTCGAAAAGCTCGAAGCCTGTCATTTAGCCCGTGGTTTCCGCTGCATCGGTTATCACTATTACATCACGAAAGACGGCGTCATCTACCCCGGCCGTCCCGAGTCAGAAATCGGCGCCCACGCCCGCCATTTCAATGCACACAGTATCGGCATCTGTTACGAAGGCGGTCTCGACGCCGACGGCAATCCGGCAGATACCCGTACGAAGGCTCAGAAGCAGTCGCTCCAGAATCTCCTGACGAGTCTGTGCGTAGACTATCCCGAAGCCGAGATCCTAGGTCATCGTGATCTCCCGAACGTCCACAAGTCCTGTCCCTGCTTCAGTGTTCAGGCTTGGCTGAATGAAATCAAATTCCACATTTAGCCCTCTATTCAGTTGATATTGTTCATACTTTATTATTTTTTCTACGCTCTCCCCCAATCTTAAGTGATTAAGGTTGGGGGATTTTTGTTCAGGAAACTGCAAACTTCTTTATAATGAGGAGTATTGCGCCCCCACTTTTCCACTGAAAAGAAGGCTGTAACATGAAATATAAGGCATAATTGTTTTAAATAATGTAAAAAAGTAACGTAATACTAAACTTTATATGTACTTTTGCATCGAATTATATAAAAATAAGAAACAAATTAAAGAGAAAATATAAAAAAGAAGAAAGGATATGAAGATGAAAAGAATCATATTGACACTCACAATGCTGGTGGCTCTTGTAGCTACTGCATCTGCTCAGGCAGAGATTAAATTCGACAAACTGATACACAACTTCGGTTCGTTCGAAGAGTCAAATCCGGTACAGAAGGCTACCTTTACCTTCACCAATGTAGGCAACAAACCTTTGATTATCAACCAGGCTATTGCCAGCTGCGGCTGTACCGTACCTTCTTACACCAAGAAGCCTATCGCTCCAGGCGAGAAGGGACAGATTAGTGTTACCTATAACGGCAAGGGCATGTTCCCTGGTCATTTCAAGAAGAGCATCACCATCCGTTCTAACGGCAATGTAGAAATGTCTCGTCTCTATATAGAAGGTGTTATGACAGAAAAGAAATAATCTAGCTCAATACATATTTAAAAGTAAGCATGATTTTCTATTTCTCCGGAACAGGAAATACCAAGTGGGCAGCAGCCAGACTGGCAGCGGCTACACACGAAGACTTGATTGCTATCGCCCCTTATATGCGGGCGGATGATTCAAGCCACAATATAGCCGAGCCGTTTATTCTGAAAGAGAATGAACGGCTCGGATTCGTTTTCCCCGTACATGGCTGGAGAGTTCCACGCCTTGTAAGGGAGTTTATCAGGAAGATGAAGATACGGCGAGAAACTCCTGATGCTACTGCTGAAGACAAGGAGACGTTCAGGAAGCATCCTTTCGCCTATTGCGTCTGTACTGCAGGCGACAGCATCGGACTCACCATCGAGAACCTCAACGATACGATTGCGCTGAATGCATCGCTTCAGGCATTGGGCATCACGGAGGTTTCTGCTTCCTACTCGCTCATCATGCCGGAATCTTATGTGGGACTTCCTTTCATGGATGTTGATCCGAAGGAGCGCGAAGTTCGTAAGAAATCGAAATCGGCACAGGAACTGGCGGTTATCTGCGAAGAGATATTCGACAGGAAAGAGGGCGTGAAGCGTCTGGTAAAAGGTCCTATCCCTTGGTTCTTCACCAAGGTTGTGGGCGGATTCTTTGAGAAGGTGCTCATCACCGACAAGCGGTTTCATGTGGAGAAAGACAAGTGCGTGAAGTGTGGCATCTGTGCCAACGTCTGTCCTGTAGGCGATATCAAGGGCGGTCATGGAGAATATCCGGAATGGCTGCATCACAAGGATTGCCTCACCTGCTTTACCTGCTATCACCATTGTCCGCATCACGCCATCGAGTTTGGTCACCAGACTCAGAAGAAAGGACAATACTTTTATAAATAATCCCCCATCTACCCTAACTGTTTATGAAGAAGACAATCATCTCTCTGGCGCTCGCCTTCCTGGGCATCGCCAATCTCTATGCCGTAAAGGCCAAACCGGGCATCGCCAAGATTATGCTGCCTGATGGAACCGTAGCATGTGCCACCCTGCATGGCGACGAAACCTTCCACTACTACATGCTGCTGGACGGTACGCCCCTGCGGGAAACCCAAGACGGAAAATACGAAAAGATAACTGCTGAAGAGCTGAACACCCGAAAGACCCGTGCTTTCTCTTCAGAGAATCTTACAAGAGCTTCAGAAATAGGAACCATGAGACCAAGCTATTTCCCTCATAAGGGAAGTCCGAAGGCATTGGTACTCCTGGTGCAGTTTCAGGATGTGAAGTTCAAGAGTAAGGATCCGGTTGCTACATTCAACCATTACCTCAACGGAAAGAAGGGAGAAGCTATGTCTGAGGCTGATAAAGAAGTGTTTATCACCAACGAGACTTACTGCCAGAACTATGGCAGCGTACAGCAGTATTTCGCAGACATGAGCGATAACCAGTTTATACCACAGTTTGACGTAGTGGGTCCTGTTACGGTAAGCAAGAATTCAGCTTATTATGGCAAGAACGGAAGTGGAGACGGCAGTGACACCAACTTTCCTCAGATGATTAAGGAAGCCTGCCAGCAGGTAGACGGCAAGGTTAACTTTGCCGATTACGACAGCGATAGCGACGGATATGTTGACCTCGTATACGTAATCTATGCCGGCTATTCTGAAAGCATCTCAGGTAATTCAAGCGATTGCCTCTGGCCGAAATCGGGTACCGTAGGAGTGGGAACCTGTGACGGGAAAACAGTATCCCGATTCGGCATCAACAACGAGCTGAACAATAAGCCTGAAGATACCCAAGACGGCAAATACTACATCAATGGTATCGGTCTCTTCTGCCATGAATTTTCGCATACCCTCGGTTTGCCAGACATCTATCCTACCAACGGCATCACAGACCATAACCAGAGTCCTGAATATTGAGACGTTATGGATATGGGCAGTTATCAGGCTAACGGCTACCAGCCTATCCCTTATTCACCATGGGAGAAGAGCATCGTAGGATGGAAACAGCCTATCCTCCTTTCGGATACCGAGGCGCAGCAGCTCAAGCTGGAACCATACGACAAGGCATCGGATGCATACAAGATTATAGCCAACAGCCAGGGCGAATACCTGCTGCTGCAGAATATCAGAAACGAGGGATGGTACAAGGAGGCTCTGGGTTACGGATTGCTGGTATGGCGCATCGACTACGATGACAAGACTTCGGTTAATCTGTTTGATAATCCCAACAACACGACAGGTAAGCCAAGGGTCATGATTGTTCCTGCAGACGGAATGGTATACAACAGCTATAACAAGAAAGTTAGCGATGCTGATATTATAACGAGTCTTCAGAACGACCCGTTCCCAACCTACAAGGCGGGCTCTGCTACAGAGTATGAGGTGAACAGTCTGACCAGTATCACCCTGAACAACAGTGTTGATACGAGTCATCCGCTCTACAACATCACAAAGGATGACGCAACCGGTCTGGTAACCTTCGATTATCTCAAGAACTTCTCTTCTACCGGAATCTCTTCGGTCATCATCGGTAAAGACAGACCGACAACCTATTTTGATCTGGAAGGCAGAAAGGTTGCCGTTCCACAAAAGGGCAAGATTTATATCACCAGCAAGGGACAGAAGATAATATACTAACTATATAAACAATGAGGGTGTGTCATTAAACATGACACACCCTCTTATTTTTTTAATATATTCTAGGACCGAAGATGGTAGTACCTACACGAACCATCGTGCTACCGTGCTTGACGGCAATATGATAATCGTGACTCATACCCCAGCTGCGCTCGCAGAAAGCATCATCATCGGCAAAATATCTGGCCTTTACCTCATCAAAGAACCGGGCAGCCTCATCAAACTCCTGAGCAATCTGCTGCTCATCATCTGTATTAGATGCCATCATCATGATGCCACAAATCTGCACATGCTTCATCTCCCGCCATTCGCCTGCCTCCAGGAGTTCGCGGCAAGCATCAAGAGAAAGACCCGATTTGGTATCTTCCTCTGCCAGATGAAGTTCCAGAAGAACCTTCACCACACGATCGTGCTTGGCAGCCTGCTTCTCAATCTCCTTGAGAAGTTTCAGACTGTCTACCGATTCAATCATCGAGATATAAGGTGCGATATACTTCACCTTATTGGTCTGCAGATGACCGATGAAATGCCATTCGATGTCCTCAGGCAGCGAAGCCACCTTCCTGGCGAGTTCCTGTTCGTGGCTCTCACCGAAGATACGCTGTCCTTCAGCATAAGCCTCCTCGATATACTCGTTGGGATGGAACTTGCTGATGGCAACGAGACGGACACCGGCAGGCAAGCTGCCCAGCACCTCATGGAGATTTCCTTTTACATCATAGTCCATATTCTAAATGTTGAATGTTGAATGTTGAATGTTGAGTGTTGAATGTTGAGTGTTGAATTAACCTTTGTGTCCCGTTAGGCAACTCAACATTCAACATTCAACACTCAACATTAATTTATTTCTCCTCGTATTCAGGCACATCATTCTTCTCCTCTTTCTTCTCGTTAGGAGCATGATGCTCGAATACATCCATCAGTTTGGTTTCGTTCAAACCAACCACATCATAATCTATCATGGTCTTGCCCATCACCTCATCAATATACCGGAGGGCACGGGCGAGAGACTTAGCCTGAACAAGATAAGTAACATTGCTGCGCTTCTCCTTCTCACTCTTCTCATCAATCGTGATGAACTGGAGTTTAGCCTTATACCACTTATCATCATCATCCACATCGCTGAAGAAGATTTCGCCGTAGCCAGCCTTGCCGATACCGCTCACCTTCAACTCGCCGCTTACATAAACCGACATCTCATCGATGATAGCGCTCTCAGCCTCGGTAAAGCTCAAAGCATCTACTACGTATGCTTCAGAAACAACCTTTTCTGAACCATCCTCCATTGTCTTCTGATATTTCACTTTGGTCTCAAACCATGTACTTGTTCTACTTCTCATAATTTTCTTCTTACTTATTTTAATTAATTCGTATAATCTTATAACATTTCTTGAAATTAAGTGCAAAGTTATAAAAAAGAAAGCAAAGAGCGACATATTTAAAGAGTTTTTAATCAAAAAATAAAATTTAACCGAAAGTTATTCTCAATTCTCATCTAATTTTCTTATCTTTGCAGCCGATTAGCGTAAATTGAAAAGACCAGAAGGTCATAGAATTCAATTTTCGACACGGATAATTAATAGAAAGAAACAATATTTTAAGATGCCAGAAATATCTGTACGCGGTCTTGAAATGCCAGAGTCACCTATCAGAAAATTGGCTCCTCTGGCTGCCGCAGCAAAAAAACGTGGAGTAAAGGTATATCACCTCAACATCGGTCAGCCTGACCTTCCAACTCCTCAATGTGGCCTAGATGCCCTGAAGCATATAGACCGCACGGTCTTGGAGTATTCTCCAAGTCAGGGCTATCTCAGCTATCGCGAGAAGCTTGTAGATTACTATAAGAAATTCAACATCAACGTAACTGCCGATGATATCATCATTACATCGGGAGGTTCTGAGGCTGTACTCTTCTCTTTCATGAGCTGCCTCAACCCAGGCGACGAGATTATCGTACCAGAACCTGCTTACGCTAACTATATGGCGTTTGCCATCTCTGCGGGTGCCAAGATCCGTACCATCGCCACAACGATAGAAGAAGGTTTCTCCCTGCCTAAGGTGGAGAAGTTTGAGGAGCTGATTAATGAGCGCACCCGTGCCATTCTGATCTGCAACCCTAACAACCCTACGGGCTATCTCTATACCCGCAGAGAGATGAATCAGATTCGTGACCTGGTGAAGAAGTACGACCTCTATCTCTTCTCTGATGAGGTTTACCGTGAGTATATCTATACCGGCAGTCCTTATATCAGTGCGATGCACCTGGAAGGCATCGAGCAGAACACGGTTCTCATCGATTCTGTTTCGAAGCGTTACAGTGAGTGCGGTATCCGTGTAGGTGCCCTCATCACCAAGAATGCAGAAATCCGCAAGGCGGTGATGAAGTTCTGCCAGGCCCGTCTCTCTCCTCCACTGATTGGTCAGATTGTAGCCGAAGCTTCTCTGGATGCTCCTGAAGAGTACTACCGCGATGTATACGATGAGTATGTAGAGCGCCGTAAGTGCCTGATAGACGGTTTGAACCGCATTCCGGGCGTATACTCTCCTATTCCTATGGGAGCCTTCTACACCGTAGCCAAACTGCCTATCGATGATTCTGAAAAGTTCTGCCGCTGGTGTCTGGAGGAATTCAACTATGAGGGCGAAACCATCATGATGGCTCCAGCCTCTGGTTTCTATACGACTCCTGGAGCCGGTCACAATCAGGTTCGTGTAGCTTACGTCTTGAAGAAACACGATCTGGAGCGTGCTCTGGTGGTTCTGGGTAAGGCACTTGAGGCTTATCCGGGAAGAGTGGAAGACGAAGGACTATAACAATGTTGAATGTTGAGTGTTGAATGTTGAGTTGCCTAACGGACACAAAGATTAAATTAACTATCAACATTCAACATTCAACATTCAACATTCAACATTCAACACTCAACACTCAACATTCAACATTACAAAAGATGAATTTTCCTCTATTTATAGCAAAGAGATTATATAGCGATCAGGGCGATAAACGTAAAGTTTCTCGCCCTGCTATTCATATAGCCACTGCAGGTGTTGCTATCGGACTCGCCATTATGATTATGTCGGTATGCGTAGTGCTCGGATTCAAGCATACCATACGCGACAAGGTAATAGGATTCGGTAGCCATATACAGGTGGCCGACTTCATGACGCTGCAGCAGCAAAACCAGTATCCGGTGGTCATGAACGACTCGATGGTCAACGTACTGAAAAAGATACCTGGCGTAAAACATGTGCAGAAATTTGCCATGAAAGAGGGAATCCTGAAGACGGACAGCGATTTCCTGGGCGTCATGTTCAAAGGTGTAGGACCTGATTTCGATTCTACCTTTATCCATCAGAACATGATCGAGGGCAGCATCCCTAAGTTTGATGACAAAGCGAGTCATAACCAGATTCTCATCTCACAGCTGATGGCTGATAAGCTGAAGCTGAAG
The DNA here is from genome assembly GCF_015074785.1 of Segatella copri. NCBI lineage: Bacteria > Pseudomonadati > Bacteroidota > Bacteroidia > Bacteroidales > Prevotellaceae > Segatella > Segatella copri. Next base: position 589,655 of record NZ_CP042464.1, on the reverse strand, counting down.
ACGGGAGAACGCATCTTTGCCTACTTCTTTGATGGCAACGGAGTGCGTATGCGCCGCTTCACCATCAAGGGTATCTATCAGACCAACCTGAAGAAGTATGATGAGGTAATGGTATACACCGACCTCTATACTGCCGTGAAGCTGAACGGATGGGAAGAAGACCAGGCGAGCGGTGCAGAACTGACAGTAAACGACTTCAACAAGCTCAACGAGACTGAAGATTATATTATTAATAAGGTGAACCGCACGGTAGATCACTATGGAGAAACCTACAGCAGTTCTACCATCAAGGACCTGAATCCAAACATCTTCCAATGGCTGAGCCTGATGGATCTGAACGTCTGGATTATTCTCGGTCTGATGCTGATAGTAGCCGGCGTCACCATGATCAGCGGTCTGCTCATCATCATTCTGGAACGCACCTCCATGATAGGCGTAATGAAGGCATTGGGTGCCCGCAACAAGACCATCCGCCACACCTTCCTGTGGTTTGCCGTCTTCATCATCGGCAAGGGTATGCTTCTGGGCAACATCATCGCCCTCGGCATTCTTACCCTCCAGTACTTTACAGGCATCATCAAACTCGATGCACAGACCTATTATGTAAGTACCGTTCCGGTAGAATTCAACTGGCTTGCCATCATAGCACTGAACATTGCTACGCTGCTGATAAGCATCTTCATGCTCGTAGCACCAAGCTACTTGATTTCTCATATCCATCCAGCCAAATCAATGAGATATGAGTAAAATACAGTCTATAACACCACAATATGTAGACTAAAAAGGAAAAAAACTAATTATTTTATATAGTTTTTGAAAATAGTGCACATTTTATTTTGCAGTGTGCACTATTTTCATTATCTTTGCACAAAATTTTGTAAATTGTGCAATGAATTCAATACCAAGTTTTAACTCGTATATTGAGAACAGCATTATCAAGAATTGGAATCTGGATGCGCTCACCGATTACAAGGGCACAACCCTCCAATATCACGATATTGCCAGAAAGATTGAGAAGCTACACATCCTGTTCGAAAACAGCGATGTAAAGAAGGGCGACAAGATTGCCGTCTGCGGAAGAAATAGTAGCCAGTGGGCAGTAGCCTTCCTGGCCATTATTACTTACGGAGCCATTGTCGTACCTATACAGAACGAATTTAAGCCTGAGCAGATTCACAACATCGTGAACCACAGCGAAAGCAAACTTCTGTTCGTTGGTGACGTGGTAGCTACAGAGATAACACCAGAAGAGATGCCTTCGCTGGAAGGAATCATCTATCTTCCGGACAATTCGCTTGTCATCTCGCGCTCTGAGAAACTGACTTATGCGCGCGAGAACCTCAATGCAATGTTCGGACACAGATATCCTAAGTATTTCAGACCAGAACACGTGAAGTATCACGTAGACGATCCTGAAGAACTGGCAATGATCAACTATACCAGTGGAACTACCGGTTTCTCAAAAGGTGTGATGCTCCCATACAGAGCACTTTGGGGTAATCTCGACTACCTCATCGATTCAGTGAAGCCTAACATAGGTAAGAACTGCAACATCCTTTCTACCCTTCCGATGGCTCACATGTATGGACTCATGACAGAATTTCTCTTCAATATAGTATTGGGTAACCATATCTTCTTCCTTACCCGTCTGCCGAGCCCAACGCTCATCTCAGAGGCGTTGTCAGAAATCAAGCCAGACATCCTCTATGCGGTGCCGCTTGTAGTAGACAAGATTGTAAGAAAGGAAGTATTCCCACATATCCAAACCAACCGTGCACGACTGCTGATGAACATGCCTGTCATCAATAAGCGCATCAAGGAGAAGGTTCGCGAGTTTGTATTGAAAAAGTTTGGCGAACGTCCTTGCGAGGTTGTTGTGGGTGGTGCTCCGCTCAACAAGGAGATAGAGAACTTCTTCATCAGCGTAGGTTTCCCTATTGCCATGGGATATGGTACCACTGAGACTGCTCCACTTATTACCTTTGCCCATCAGGACAACTATGTGGCAGGAAGCTGTGGTGTTGCCGTGAAGCACATGGAGGTGAAGGTACTGAGCGATGACCCGGAGAACGTAGCCGGTGAACTGGTTTGCCGCGGCATCAACGTGATGAAGGGCTATTACAAGAACCAGGAGGCAACAGATGCCGTAATAGATAAAGACGGATGGTTCCATACAGGCGACCTGGCAACGATGGACGCCGACGGACATTTCTTCGTAAGAGGAAGAAGCAAGAACATGCTGCTGGGACCTAACGGACAGAACATCTATCCGGAAGAGATTGAGGACAAGCTCAACTCCATGGCTATGGTCAACGAGAGCATCGTAATACAGAGCGATGACAAGCTGGTTGCTCTGGTTCATCCGGATATGGAAGAAGTTAACAACCTCGGCTTTACAGACGAAGACCTGGAGAACATCATGGAGCAGAACCGCAAGGAACTGAACTTGCAGATACCTAGCTTCGCAAAGGTATCACGCATCAAACTTCATAATCAGGAATTTGAAAAGACAGCCAAGAAGTCTATCAAGCGTTACCTCTATCAGAACGCAATCTAGAGACAGGCCCTATCTGCTGACAGATCATCAGCAGATAAGGTCTATCATCAGCAAACTGACTTCAGTACGAGAAAAATATAAAAAAGCAAATCGTTAAATAACAAGAATATGGAGATTCCAAGCTTTAACGCATTAATCCAAAAGAGCATCGTAGACCATTGGGATATGGATGCTTTGACAGACTACAAGGGAGCAACCTTGCAGTACCATGATGTAGCACGCAAAATTGAGAAGCTACACATCATGTTTGAGAACTCTGGTGTAGTAAAGGGAGACAAGATAGCACTTTGCGGTCGAAATAGCGCAAACTGGGCTGTAGCATTCCTTGCTACCCTTACCTATGGTGCCATTGCCGTACCTATCCTGCATGAATTCATGCCAGACCAGATTCACAACATCGTAAACCACAGCGATGCCAAACTGCTCTTCGTGGGTGATGTTGTAGCAACACAGATTGATGCAACGAAGATGCCAGGTCTTGAAGGCATCATCTATATACCGGATTATTCACTTGTCGTTTCACGTACCGACAAGTTGACTTATGCCCGCGAACACCTCAACGAGATGTTCGGTATCAAGTATCCTAAGTACTTCCGCAAAAACCATGTCAACTACTATATGGAACAGAATCCGGATGAGTTGGCTATGATCAACTATACCAGCGGCACAACCGGTTTCTCCAAGGGAGTAATGGTTCCATACCGTGCACTCTGGGGCAATGCAGATTTTGCAGAGAACGTACTGGGTAAGAAGATTAAGCCAGGAGATTCTGTCATCAGTATCCTGCCGATGGCCCACATGTACGGCATGGCGTTTGAATTTATCTTCGAATTCATCAAGGGCTGCCACGTCTTCTATCTCACCCGCATCCCTAGTCCAGCCATCATCGCCGAGGCATTCGGCCGCATCAAGCCAGCTGTCATCATAGCTGTACCTCTGGTTATCGAGAAGATTATCCGCAAGAAGGTATTCCCTAAGATCCAGAACAACCGCATGCGTATGCTGCTCCACATGCCTGTAATCAGCAAGAAGGTGAAGGAGAAGATATGCGACCAGGTATCCAATGCCTTCGGTGGCAACTTCTACGAGGTGATTATCGGTGGTGCAGCCTTTAACCAGGAAGTGGAAAGTTTCCTCCATAGCGTAGGTTTCAAATATACCGTAGGATATGGCGCAACAGAATGTGCCCCTATCATCTGCTACGAGGATTACAAAAACTTCGTACCGGGCTCTTGCGGTAAGGCTGCCCTCCACATGATGGTCCGCATCGACAGTCCTGATCCAGAGAATGTACCAGGCGAAATCCTTGCCAAGGGTCCTAACGTAATGTTGGGTTACTATAAGAATGAGGAAGCTACCAAGCAGACCATCGACGAGAACGGATGGTATCATACAGGCGACCTCGGTACCATGGATGGTGACGGCAACGTCTTCATCAAGGGTCGTAGCAAGAACATGCTGCTCGGCGCAAACGGTCAGAATATCTACCCTGAGGAGATTGAGGATAAACTCAACTCTTTGGCTCTGGTAGCGGAAAGCGTGGTTGTACAGAAGGGCGACAAGCTCATTGCTCTGGTTCACCCAGACTATGATGAAGCTCAGACCTTGAACCTCGGTACCAAAGAACTGACAGATGTCATGGAGCAGAACCGTCAGGAGCTCAACACCATGATTCCTGCTTACAGCAAAGTATCAGAAATACGTATACATGAAGATGAGTTTGAAAAGACTCCTAAGAAGAGCATCAAGCGATTCCTCTATACGGCAGAGTAAAGGCTTGCTGGTCTATGATATGAAACAACAAAAAAGAGGGTGTGTCACAAGTCACATCCTCTTTTTTACTTTATGATTATAATAATGTATTTGATCGGATTCTGGACAGCGTTTCCGGAGTCATCTGCAGATAGCTTGCGATATAGGTGAGCGGAGCACGCAGAACCACCTGTGGGTTCATTTCGCACAGGCGCTTATATTTATTAGGTGCCGACTCAAATCGCATCAGATCGGCATGAATCTGAGACTGAATCAAACTCTCTTCCAGTATTTTACGATAAAGCATCTGGATATTGACATTACGCATAGCAGCCGCCTCCAGCTTCTTCTTCGGTAGCATATACACCAGCGTAGGCTCCAAAGCTTCCACCTGCAGGTGGGTAGGCTCTTCCTTAAAGAGGCTCTCAATGCACATAAAGATGGTATGATCCACACCCAGATGCTCGGTCACCTCCTTGCCATTCTTAAAGTAAAATTGGCGTACCAATCCCTTCTCGATGTACGAGATACCCATGCACTGTTCACCTTCAGGCAAGATCAGCTCGCCCTTGCCATACTTGATAGGCTCAAGGATATCTTCCACCACATCGAGCTCATCATGAGTCATCGTACTATATTTACGCGCCAATTCGCGCGCAATATCACGCTTAGGGGTAATTACTTTAAAGTCTGCCATAATACTTAACCTCCTTTTCCATTATACTTATATTAAATCATTAATCGAGTTTGAGCACAGCAAGGAAGGCTTTCTGTGGAACTTCCACATTACCAATCTGCTTCATGCGTTTCTTACCCTTCTTCTGCTTCTCCAGCAACTTGCGCTTACGGCTTACGTCACCACCATAACATTTGGCGGTAACATCCTTGCGCACCTGCTTAACAGTCTCACGTGCCACAATCTTGGCACCGATAGCTGCCTGGATAGCAATATCGAACTGCTGACGAGGTATGAGGTCCTTCAACTTCTCGCACATTCTGCGGCCGAAGCTCACAGAGTTATCGCGGTGAGTCAAAGTACTCAAAGCATCTACAGGCTCTCCATTCAACAGGATATCGAGCTTCACCAGGTCGGAATGACGGAATGAATCGATATGATAGTCGAACGAAGCATATCCCTTGGAGATACTCTTCAGCTTGTCATAGAAGTCGATGACGATTTCTCCCAATGGCAACATGAAGTGGAGCTCTACACGGTTTCCACTCACATATTCCTGGTTGATGAGTTCGCCTCGTTTATCCAGACAGAGTTTCATGATTGGTCCAATATAATTGGTAGCCGTAATGATGGTTGCCCGGATATATGGTTCCTCAATATGATCAATCAGAGTTGGGTCTGGCAATCCGGAAGGATTGTGAACCTCTTTCTCACCGCCCTGCTTGTCGTATACCATATAAGATACGTTAGGTACGGTAGTGATGACATCCATATTAAACTCACGGTCCAGTCTCTCCTGTACGATTTCCATGTGGAGCAAACCGAGGAATCCGCATCGGAAACCGAAGCCCAAAGCCACAGAACTCTCTGGCGAGAAAGTCAATGAAGCATCATTGAGCTGCAGTTTTTCAAGCGATGCACGCAGATTCTCGTAATCGCTAGGATCGATAGGATAAACACCGGCGAAGACCATAGGTTTCACTTCCTGGAAACCTGCAATCGCCTTGTCGCAAGGACGGGCGATATGAGTAATGGTATCACCCACCTTTACCTCGGTAGCATTCTTGATGCCCGAGATGATATAACCTACCTCACCGGTACCCAATTCCTGGCGTGGAATCATATCCATCTTCAATACACCGATTTCATCTGCATCATATTCCATGCCGGTATTGAAGAACTTCACCTTATCTCCCTTACGGATCACGCCATTCTCTATCTTGAAATAGGCGATGATGCCGCGGAAAGAGTTGAATACAGAGTCGAAAATCAAAGCCTGAAGCGGTGCCTTCTCGTTTCCTACCGGAGCAGGAACACGATTAACAACAGCTTCCAGTATATCTTCTACACCCTCACCGGTCTTACCTGAAGCACGGAGAATATCCTCATGCTTACAACCGATCAGATCTACAATTTCGTCTTCTACCTCATCAGGCATAGCTGAAGGCATATCTATCTTATTGATTACCGGAATAATCTCCAGGTCGTGCTCGATAGCCATATAGAGGTTTGAAATGGTCTGTGCCTGAACGCCTTGAGTAGCGTCAACAACCAGCAGTGCTCCCTCGCAAGCAGCGATGGAACGGGAAACTTCGTATGAGAAGTCAACGTGTCCCGGAGTATCAATAAGATTCAGGATATAGGTCTGTCCATCCTTTGCCTTATATTCCATTTGGATAGCGTGACTCTTGATCGTGATACCACGTTCTCTTTCCAAATCCATATCATCAAGCATCTGTCCTTCAGTAATCTTGATGGTCTGAGTCTTCTCCAGAAGTCGGTCTGCCAAGGTACTTTTACCATGGTCTATATGTGCAATAATGCAGAAATTTCTTATTTTATTTATATTCTCCATATAATTTTCTCTCTTTAGAGTGCAAAGATAGTATTTTTTTTCGTATCTTTGCACAAAATATTGAAAATAATAGAGATTTTTAGATAAAAAATAGAAAAATCATGAAGAAAAAGTTGATTTACATCGGTATTTTTGCTTCTTTGCTCGTTTCTTGTACAGAAAGTCTGGAGGACAAAGCGGCTCGTGAAGCCAAGGAATATACTGAAAAATACTGTCCTACTCCATACGTCAACGATGCCAGGACTGACAGTGCTGCATTTGATAAAACCAAGAAGATGTATACGTACTATATCTCTTTGAGAAACAAGGCAGATAACAAGAAGGCGATTGATGCCAACAAGGGTAAACTCCATAAGATTCAGAAGGAAGCCCTGGACAACAACCCTGGTCTGAAGAAATATAAGGAAGAGCATTTCACCTTCCGTTTCATATATCATTCGGCTAAGAACCCGAAGGAGGTGTTGCTGGATGATATCTTCAAGTATTAGAAAAGACACGGAGTACTAGTAGTAAAAAAGGCACGGATTACTAGCTAGTAATCCGTGCCTTTTCTAATACTATTAATATCCCATTTCCTGCAAAGCTGTCGCCAACTGGTCTGGACAGCTTGTAGGCTTATTGCCACAAGTGATACCCTTCAGTCGGGCGATGACCTCCTTTGCCTTCATGCCTTTAATCAAAGCACAAACGCCCTTGGTATTGCCATCGCAGCCTCCGATGAACTGGGCATCCTGCACATTTCCATCTTCATCTATACTGATGCAGATGTATTTTGAGCAGGTGCCATGAGTCTGATAAGTTACCTTCTGCAACTTATCCTGTTTGTCTTGCTGCAACATAATGCTTATTCTGCGTCTGCAGGAATTTCTGGCTTCATGTTGGTATATACAGTCTGAACATCGTCAAACTCTTCCAACTTCTCAACCATCTTGTCGATAGTTTCGCGCTCCTCAGGAGTTACATCCTTCAAATCGTTAGGGATGTAAGTGAACTCAGCACCAGTTACCTCGAAACCCTCAGCCTCCAGGTGCTTCTGAATTTCGCCGAAGCTTGTAGGAGCACCATAGATAGTGATTTCGTTGTTCTCCTCATCCTCATCAAACTCATCTTCTACGCCGTAGTCGATCAGGTCGAGAATCATCTCATCCATATCCAGACCTTCCTTCTTCTTGAATGTGAACACAGCCTTGTGGTCGAAGAGGAAAGACAGAGAACCTGTTGTACCCAAGTTTCCGCTGAACTTGTTGAAGATAGAACGAACGTCAGCAACAGTACGTGTAGTGTTGTCTGTCAGAGTATCAACGAAGACAGCCACTCCGTGAGGGCCATATCCCTCGTATGTTACTTCCTTGTAATCGCTGGTATCCTTGCCACAAGCGTTCTTGATGGCACGAGCGATGTTATCCTTAGGCATGTTCTCACGCTTACAGTTAGCGATGATAGCACGCAATGATGGGTTGTTCTCTGGTTCTGGACCGCCTGCCTTCACAGCAATAGCAATCTGCTTACCCAACTTAGTAAATGTCTTGGCCATGTGGCCCCATCTTTTCAGCTTTGTAGCTTTACGATATTCAAATGCTCTTCCCATTGGAATAAAATTTTAAATGTTTATCGTTTGTTTATAATATTATCTTAATTCTGCACTGAGCCCCTTCTGCATTATCTCAATTCTGCATTGAGCTTGCTTGTAAGGTTGGCTATGAGCTTCTTCATGATAGCATCTATCTGCTTGTCATTCAGAGTCTTCTCCTCATCCTGCAGGATGAAGTTAACGGCATAACTCTTCTTGCCCTCTGGCAAATGCTCACCCTCATAAACATCGAAGAGAACAACGCTCTTCAGAAGTTTCTTCTCTGTCTGGTGGGCAATCTGCTCAATCTGAGCGAACTCTACATTCTTGTCTACGAGCAATGCAAGGTCGCGGCTCACTGAAGGATACTTGCTGATGTCGGTGTAAGTAAGGTTCACCTTCTTCACTGCCTTCATCAGGTTATCCCAGTGGATATCAGCATAGAACACATCCTGCTCTATATCGAATGCCTTCTTCAGCTTCAGGCTCAGGATACCCAGTTCTACCAATACCTTACCGGCACGGGTCTCGTAACTTACACCCTTAGAGAAGATGTTATTGTCGCTGTGCTTGATAACCACGTTGTTCTGTGGCATACCTACACGGCGAAGGATATTCTCTACCACAGCCTTCAGCTCGTAGATGCTGCTCTGCTCATCAGCATGAGCCCAACTGCCCTCTACGCGCTTACCGGTGATGAAGAGTGACATGTGAGCCTCCTGAGAGTAAGCCTTGATAGGACTCTCCTCGCTCCACTTCTCCTTATTGTATATATAGGTGTTACCCACCTCGAAGAACTTCAGGTTCTGGCTCTTATGGTTGATGTTGCGAACCACGCTCTCCAAACCACCGAACAGCATCGTCTGGCGCATCACACCGAGATCAGCACTCAATGGGTTCATCACCTTCACGGTTGTCTCGTTAGGATACTTGTTGAGGTCGAAGTCGGTATAGTAGCTAGCCTTGCTCATAGAGTTGTTGAGAATCTCCATGAAGCCCTCGCCTACCAACTGCTCTGCCACGAGGTTCTGGCTGTGATAAGCCTTATCCTCATCGCCCTGAACAGTCAGGGAGCTCTTCAACTGGGTTGGAATCTCCACATTATTATATCCGTAGATACGGAGAATATCCTCTACCACGTCGCAAGGACGCTGAACGTCTACGCGATAAGCAGGAACCAGGAGGTCGATACCCTCAGCATCCTCCTTCACAATCTTCATTTCGAGAGATGTAGCAATGTTCTTGATGGTCTCTGCACCAATCTCCTTACCGATAAGGCGATGCGCATACTCATAGTTCAGGCGAACAGGGAAATCCTGCATTGGCTCTGGATATACATCCTTGATCTGCATGGAAATCTTACCGCCAGCCAACTGCTTGCAGAGGATGGCTGCCTGCTTCAAAGCATAAATCTGTCCGTTTGGATCTACGCCACGCTCGAAACGGTAGCTGGCATCTGTACTCAAACCATGACGGCGAGCGCTCTTGCGAATCCATGTAGGATGGAAGTAAGCACTCTCCAAGACTACATCCTTGGTTGTCTCGTAAGTACCAGAACCCTTACCGCCGAAGATACCGGCGATACACATAGGCTCCTCAGCATTGCAGATGCTCAGGTCGTGCTCACCCAAGGTATGCTCCTCGCCATCGAGAGTAACAAACTTGGTGCCCTCTGGCTGGGTACGAACTACAATCTTATGACCGGTAACCATGTCTGCATCGAAGCAGTGCAATGGCTGGCCGTATGCCATCATGATGTAGTTGGTGATATCCACGATATTGTTGATAGGGCGCAAGCCGATGATGTTCAGCTTATCCTGCAACCACTTAGGACTTTCCTTCACCTCACAACCGGTGATGCTTACACAGGCATAACGCTTGCAAGCCTCAGTATTTTGGATTTCAACATCGATAGGAAGATCTTCGTTGTCTACCACAAACTCATCGCAAGTTGGGCGATGCAAGCTTGTCTTGTAGCCATTTTGCTTCAACCAGGCATACAGGTCGCGGGCTACACCCCAATGACCGAGCGCATCAGCACGGTTGGCTGTGATATCAATCTCGATGAGCCAGTCGCTCTCCAGATGGTAATATTCAGCAGCAGGCTGACCTACCGGAGCATCTTCAGGGAGTACGATGATGCCGTCGTGAGAGGTACCTACACCAATCTCATCCTCAGCACAGATCATACCCAAACTCTCTACACCGCGGAGTTTGCTCTTCTTGATGGTAAAACTCTGGTCGCCATCGTAAAGCACGCAGCCCAAATCAGCCACGATAACCTTCTGACCTGCAGCAACGTTAGGAGCACCACAGACAATCTGCTGAGGTTCGCCCTTACCCAAGTCAACGGTTGTAACATGGAGGTGATCACTATTAGGATGCTCCTCGCATGTCAACACTTTACCAACATAGAGACCTTTCAGTCCGCCCTTGACAGACTGAACTTCTTCCAAAGCGTCAACTTCGAGTCCGCAAGAGGTCAACGCGTCCGCAGTCTCCTGTGGTGTCAAATCGAAATCGACGTATTCTTTAAGCCATTTGTATGAAACGTTCATTATAATGATTTTTTATTTTATTTCTATTTTGAAAACCCGAAGAAACATCATTCGGGCTATGCATGTTCTAAAACTCTGCAAAAATACAAAAAAAAATGCATATAAACAAATAACATTCGCCATTTTTGCACTATTTAAAATAAATACATGCAAAAATGGCGAATGCCTTGGTTTTTATTCGAAAACTTCGTCGATGCTGCCACCTCCTACTTCCTCAAAGTCATCCTGTTCGGCTGCCTTTCGGGAACAAGGATTGTAGTCTTCCGGCAAATCGAACTTGATAGCAGGACTGATACCCAGCGACGGGTCGGCATAAACCTTCTTCATGAATATCGCCCAGATAGGCAAAGCCATGGTAGCACCCTGACCCATACTCATGGAATCGAAGTGAATATCACGCTCCTCACCACCTACCCAGCAGCCACTTACGAGCTGTGGAGTAAAGCCGATAAACCAACCGTCGCTGTTGTTATTGGTAGTACCGGTCTTGGCGCCAATCTGTCCTTCCAGGTTATAACGGTAGCGCAGTCTTCCTGCCGTACCATTATCCACAACGCCCATCAGCATGGTGAGCATCTTCATGGCATTATCGGCACTGATTACCTCGTTCATACGTGGCTGGAAGGTAGCAATCGTATTACCTTCATTATCCTCGATACGGCTCACAAACATTGGAGCAGTACGGATGCCGTGGTTGGCAAATACGGTATAGGCACTCACCATCTCACTGACACTTACCTCACATGGTCCCAGACAGAGACTCATGGATGCATGGATATCAGGACTGTTGATGCCGAAATCGCGCAACATCTGTACGAACTGCTGCGGATTGAGCTTACTCATCAGATAAGCACTCACCCAGTTGCTACTCTGCGCCAATCCCCAACTCAGCGGTACCATCTGTCCGGCACGTGAATGGTTGGCATTGCGAGGTGTCCACGGACGACCAGCCACCATATAGGTCTGCTGACGGTTAGGCGCCAGATCACAAGGCTGGAAGCCGTTAGACATCGCCAGACTGTAAAGGAATGGCTTGATGGTAGAACCCACCTGCCGGCGTCCCAGACTCACCATGTCATACATGAAATGAGTATAATCCAATCCACCCACATACGCTTTCACAGCACCCGTCTTAGGGTCCATGCTCATAAAACCGCTACGCAGAAAACTCTTGTAATAACGGATAGAATCGAGCGGACTCATCAGTGTATCAATATCACCATGATAGGTAAATACGGTCATCTCCTGCTTTTTGCGGAATGCCGCCTTGATTTCATCCTCAGAATATCCCGCAGCCTTCATCGTACGGTAACGCTCACTCTGGGTGATACTGCGGTTCAGTATACTCTTAATCTGTTTCGGTGTCAGCTTATCGCTGTATGGCGAGCTTGGTTTGCGGGCTATCTCTGCACTGAAGCGAGGCTGCAGATAGCGGGCTACATGCTGATACATAGCCTCTTCCGCATACTGCTGTATACGGCTATCAATAGTTGTAAACACCTTCAGTCCATCACTGTATACATTATATGGCGAACCATCCTTCTTATAGTTCTTGTTGCACCATCCATAGAGCGGATCATTCTCCCACTGGATAGAATCCACCACAAACTGGGCACGGTTCCAGGATGGATAATCACTACGCTCCGGACGCTTAGCCATCATATACTGGCGAAGGAACTCACGCAGATAAGTAGCCGAACCGTCCTTATGGTCGGTACGGTGGAAATTGAGTGTCAGCGGCTCAGCAGCACACTGGCTATACTCGCCCCGGCTCAGATACCCCGCCTTCACCATCTGCGAAAGAACCACATTTCTGCGCTCCCTCGCTCTCTCCGGATAGCGAACCGGATTGAAGAGCGACGGATTCTTGCACAGTCCGATGAGCGTTGCCGACTCACAGAGGGTCAGATTCTTCGGTTCCTTATTAAAATAGGTATTGGCCGCCGTCTTGATTCCTACAGCATTGTGCAGGAAATCGAAGTAATTGAGATAGAGAGCCAGAATCTCCTCTTTGGTATAATAGCGTTCCAGCTTCACCGCAATCACCCACTCTATCGGCTTCTGCAACAATCGTTCCATCGTACTGCCTGCCTTCTCAGAATAAAGCTGCTTGGCGAGCTGCTGCGTGATGGTACTTCCACCACCCGCATTAGTCTGTCCCAGGATACCACGCTTGACGATGGCACGTCCCAGTGCACGGAAGTCGATACCTGAATGCTCATAGAATCGCTCATCCTCAGTAGCCACCAGCGCCTTTATTAAATAAGGTGACATTTTCTTGTAAGGAATCACGATACGGTTCTCCTTGTTCAGGTTCCACGTACCAAGCACCTTGCCATCGGCAGAGTAAACCTGGGTGGCAAATCTGTTGATAGGATTCTGCAGATCCTCGATGTCGGGCATGTAGCCAATCATTCCAAACCAGATGGCAACAAAGGCAAGAATTACCATGAGTATTCCGGTGCCGAAAACAGCCCATAAAATATGTATAAATCGCTTTCTCATCACTATTTCTTTAAATATTTGTGCAAAATTACATAAAAGTTTTGACTTATCACACATAAATCAGATTTTTTATGTAACTTTGTGGGCGATTTTAGAACATTCAATCAAATTTCAAATGGAAAAACATAATTTTGTGACCATTGCAGACCTTTCCAAGGAGAAAATCATGTACCTCCTGGAAATGGCGCAAGAGTTCGAAAAGCACCCGAACAGGGAGTTGTTGAAGGGAAAGGTCGTAGCGACCCTTTTCTTCGAGCCATCTACTCGTACCCAACTCAGTTTCCAAACCGCTGCCAACCGCCTTGGTGCCCGTGTCATTGGTTTCTCTGATGCCAAGACATCCAGTACCACCAAGGGTGAGACCCTCAAGGATACCATCCTGATGGTAAGCAACTATGCCGATGTAATCGCCATGCGCCATTTCATCGAGGGAGCAGCCCAGTATGCCAGTGAGGTAGCACCAGTGCCTATCGTAAATGCAGGCGACGGCGCTCACATGCATCCTTCACAGTGCCTGCTCGACCTCTACTCTATCTACAAGACCCAGGGAACCCTGGAGAACTTGAACATCTATCTTGTGGGTGACCTCAAATATGGCCGCACCGTTCACTCACTTATCACAGCCATGCGCCACTTCAATCCTACCTTCCATTTCATCGCACCTAAAGAACTCGCCATGCCAGAAGAGTATAAACTCTACTGCAAGGAGCACAACATCAAATATGTTGAGCACGAGGACTTTAACGAAGATGTGATTGCAGGTGCCGACATCCTCTACATGACCCGTGTACAGAAGGAGCGTTTCAGCGACCTGATGGAGTATGAACGCGTAAAGAACGTGTATATCCTGAAGCGTGACATGCTCTGCAAGGCTAAGGAGAACATGAAGATCATGCATCCGCTGCCACGTGTTAACGAGATTGCTTACGATGTAGACGATGATCCACATGCATACTATATCCAGCAGGCTCAGAACGGCCTCTATGCACGTGAGGCTATCTTCTGCCACTGCCTCGGCATCTCGCTCGATGACGTGAAGAACGATAAAAGCATAATTGAATAATGTTGAATGTTGAATATTGAATAATGTTGAATGTTGAATGTTGAATGTTGAGTTGCCTAACGGACACTTAACATGGGCCTCAAGGGCGCAAGCCTCACTCAACATTCAACACTCAACATTCAACACTCAACATTCAACACTCAACATTCAACACTCAACACTCAACATTTAAAAAAAAAGAGATGGGAAACAATAAAAGTCAATTAGTGGTTGCGGCTATCGAGAACGGTACCGTAATCGACCATATACCAGCCGAAAAGACCTATCAGGTAGTAAATCTGCTCCAGTTGGAGAAGATGGAGACTCCTGTTACTATCGGCTACAACCTGCCAAGCAAGAAGATTGGCAAGAAGGGCATCATCAAGGTTGCCAACAAGTATTTTACCGATGAGGAAATCAACCGACTCTCTGTCGTTGCGCCTAACATCGGACTGAGTATCATCAAAGACTACGAAATCGTAGAGAAGAAGACCGTCAAGACTCCTGATACGCTGAAGGGCATCGTAAAGTGCAACAACCCTAAGTGTATCACCAACAACGAGCCTATGCAGACCCTCTTCCATACCGTAGACAAAGTGCTCGGTATCGTACGTTGCCACTACTGCGACAAAGAGCAGCAATTGGGCAAAGTAGAGCTCTGCAAGTAATAAAAACAGGTAGTTTATAACAAAAAGTAAGCAATATCACTCAAAATGTTACGATTTATTTGGTAGTTTGAGAGATATTGCTTATTTTTGCACCCGATTTCATTAAACATCAACCATAAAAAGTAAAGGGAAATGGTAAAAGATCAAGAGATTTTCGACTTAATCGAAAGAGAACATCAGCGCCAGCTGAAGGGTATGGAGCTTATCGCTTCTGAGAATTTCGTGAGTGACGAGGTGATGAACGCTATGGGTTCTTACCTTACTAACAAGTATGCCGAGGGTCTGCCAGGCAAGCGTTATTATGGCGGATGCCAGGTAGTTGACATCGTAGAGAACCTCGCCATCGAGCGTGTAAAGAAGGTGTTCGGTGCTGAGTATGCCAACGTACAGCCTCACTCTGGTGCTCAGGCTAACGCTGCTGTTCTGCTTGCCGTATTGAAGCCAGGTGATACCTTCATGGGCTTGAACCTCGACCACGGCGGCCACCTCTCTCATGGTAGCCACGTCAATACATCCGGTATTCTCTACAACCCTATCGGTTACAACCTGAACAAGGAAACAGGCCGTGTAGACTACGACGAGATGGAGAAACTGGCTCTTGAGCACAAACCAAAACTGATTATCGGTGGTGGTAGCGCTTATAGCCGCGAGTGGGATTATGCCCGCATGCGCAAGATTGCCGATGAGGTAGGCGCACTCCTCATGATCGATATGGCTCACCCTGCAGGTCTGATTGCAGCCGGTCTGCTCGACAACCCATTGAAGTATGCACACATCGTTACTTCTACTACTCACAAGACCCTCCGTGGTCCTCGTGGCGGTATCATTCTGATGGGCAAAGATTTTGACAATCCATGGGGTTTGACTACCAAGAAGGGCGAGGTTAAGAAGATGAGCATGCTCTTGAATTCTGCCGTATTCCCAGGTCAGCAGGGTGGTCCGCTGGAGCACGTCATCGCTGCCAAGGCAGTAGCCTTCAATGAGAATCTGCAGCCTTCATGGAAGGAGTATGCTACTCAGGTAAAGAAGAATGCAGCCGTACTCGCAGATGACCTCATCGGTCGCGGATTCGGTATCGTGAGCGGTGGTACAGACAACCATTCTATGCTCGTAGACCTCCGAAGTAAATATCCAGATCTTACGGGTAAAGTCGCTGAGAATGCGCTGGTTGCAGCCGACATCACAGTCAACAAGAACATGGTTCCATTCGACAGCCGTTCTGCCTTCCAGACATCAGGTATCCGCCTGGGTACAGCAGCCATGACCACACGTGGTGCCAAGGAAGACATGATGCATCTCATTGCCGAACTCATCGAGGAGGTTCTGAATGCTCCTGAGGACGAGAAGGTCATTGCCCGCGTTCGCGAAAAGGTGAATGCGACAATGAAGGATTATCCTCTCTTTGCATACTAATCGTTACGGATAAATATAATTACAAACTGCGGGCCTTCCGTCCGCAGTTTTTTGTTTCATTTAATAAATAATAAAGAAAAGAAAAAAAATTATGAAAAAGATGAAAAGCCTACTGCTCATGGCACTTGCGTTGCTCCCTGCGAGCAAAACTTTAGCACAGACCAACGCCCAAGTTTTCTACGACTTCGGCAGTGACCGCAAGTTTGTTACCCTCACACTCGAAATGTTCAAGCAGGACAAATGGGGTAACACCTATTTCTTTGTAGACCACGACTTCAATTACGACAAAATGGACACCAGCAGTCCAAACGTGGCACAGGGTGGTACCTATACAGAGATTTCACGTGCATTGAACTTCTGGCAGAACAGCCCAATGAAGAACTGGAGCCTCCACGTAGAGTATAATGGTGGTATTACCAAGAAATACCCTATCAACAATGCCTGGCTCTTCGGTGTGGAATATTTCATGCACGACAAGAGTTTCAAGAACACCTTGACACTCCAGGCACTCTACAAGACTATCCGCAAGACCGACCAGAACGTACCAATGCAGTTGACTGCTGTTTGGGGATGCAAAGACATCTTTGGATTAAAGGGATTGAACTTTAGCGGTTTCGCAGATTTCTGGTGGGAGGACCACAGTTCTTTCCTGGATAAGGATGGCGACCCGAAGCTCGACAAGGATGGCAACATCGATTACAAAGCTGAGCACACCGTCTTCACTACTGAGCCACAGCTCTGGTACAACGTAGGTCAGCACTTCGGCTGCGAGAACCTGAGCGTAGGTAGCGAGGTAGAAATCAGCCACAACTTCGGCAGCAATGCCGGCTGGATGGTTCGCCCTTGCCTCGGTGTAAAGTGGGACTTCTAATTACGAACTTTCTTAGCTGCGGAAAATTTTCAAAAATTCATTTTAAAAATTTTCCGCACTAATTCTTAACCACTTTATTTTCTGTTTTCCAACAACTTACGTTACTTTCTTACCGTCAATCCAC
Source organism: Segatella copri (assembly GCF_015074785.1). Taxonomy (NCBI): domain Bacteria; kingdom Pseudomonadati; phylum Bacteroidota; class Bacteroidia; order Bacteroidales; family Prevotellaceae; genus Segatella; species Segatella copri. The sequence continues at coordinate 572,064 of NZ_CP042464.1, read as the reverse complement.
CATCAGAAATCCCTCCGATTCCGCCTTTTTTCTTATTGTACTGACGGGTTACGCCGCTCAAGTCAACCCCTCCAACACCTTCAGAAGTAGCGTTTACACTCTGGCAGTCAACCTTGGCTTTCACACTGCCCACGCCCTCGTTCTTGATAATCAGGTTGCCACCCTTAAACATTCCCAGATTAACCGAGCCTACGCCCTCGTTATCCAGTTTCACACTTCCCATCTCAATCTTAGAGATTTTCACCGAGCCTACGCCTTCGTTATCAATGTTCATATCATCTCCAGCCACATCATCGATATTTACCGAGCCAACCCCCTCGTTGGTTATCTCCAGTTTGTTGGCAAGAACCTTCCCAATCTTGACAGAGCCTACACCCTCGTTATCGATTTTCAGGCGGTCGCTATTGATGCTCTTGGTATAGAATGAGCCCACGCCTTCCTGTGCAATCTTCACCAGGTCGGGGCTGGTGATATAAATCTTGAGTCTATTCTTTTCAGAGTTACACGCGGCAGGCACTTTGAGCTTTCCGTTGAGTCCGATCTTCACCTCGCCGTCACGATAAACCACCTTGAGTTTCTCCTTGAGTTTCTGTGCGAACTCAGCATCCTTGATGGCAGAGTAATCCAATCGAACACTGCATTCATCGCCATTGTTCTGGGTATAATAAACGCTGGCAATCACATCCACGTCGATAGCCTTGAAAGGCTTCTCGGTCAAATCATCCTGCGTAAAGTTGAGACTTCCCTTCATTTCACTGGCAGAAGATCCCATACTGCAAGAACTCAAGCCCATTGGGGCTAAGAATAAAGCGGCAGCCACCGCCCAAATACATAATTTCTTCATATCATTTCTATTTTATGTTTCTAAATACGTGATATACCGAATACCTTTTTGTTTCGGAAATCTGATGGTTAGACGTAAGAAGATACATAAAGGTTGCAGGAAAAAAGAAAAAATGCAGAAAAAAAAGTGCAACAGAAAGCTATTCTCACTGGAACAGTCTCCTGTTCTTACTGAAATAGCCTTCGTTAGTCACTGAAATAGTATTGTTTTCCTGGTTTACTGAACGACCGTAGAGAGTGATAACTTCTTTAACTTCCCTTAACTTCCCCAGATACGAAAGTTCAATCTAATATGCGAAACTTCAAATTTTCTGCGTTAATATTTGTTTAAAAATCAGTTCTTTTTCGGTATCGTTAACTTCTTTTATCTGATAATTGTTTAACACAACATAACACGTAATCCCCTACCCCACTTGCTTTTCAAAGATTTCAGCGGTAAGAAAAGAGAAAAAATGGAACCCTAAAAAAATGGCACCTCTTTCGGAACCAAAAACAAACGCTTAAAATATGTAAAAACGGACCAAATTCTTAAAATATGTTTATAAAAAGCGAAAAACACCCTTCACCACCCTTCACCCGTAACTATTTGACACATAAAACGTTAAATAAAAAGGTGAAGGGTGAAGGTTTGAAAACTCTTTTTTATATATACGCGCGGCAAGGGAAAAAATCAGTTTTTTCATTTTTCTGACTTTCCGGTTTTTCCAAAAATCCTAAAAAAAGAATATATATATAAGATTTAAAATATACCCTTCACCCTTCACCACAACACATATCCATCATCGTATTCCCAACATTTGTTTTCCTGGTTTATTCTTCGGAGATATTCTGCTATCTTTCGGAGATATTTTCGTATTCTTCGGAGATATTCTGCTATCTTTCGGAGTAATTTTCGGGTTAATGAGTTCAGAAATAGTTATCGTTTGACAAGCGGAAGAGCCTATTCGTTATTGCCCACAACAAACCAACCTAATGAGTATCAGAACAAAAAGTAGCGAATTAAGTTTATTTAACCTTAGAAAACTACTACTTATGAAATAATTTCATTAAATGGCTCTTCGCAAATTTTGGTGCACATAATGCCCAACTGCAGAATTCTTTAAGAAAGTTTTACATAAAATGTTAGCGATTGTCCGACAAAAAATGTAAGTTTATTAGTGTTCAAAAAATAAGACTTACAATGGAGACAATCGCTAACATTTGCAAAGGTACAGAAAATTTAGGAAACAACCAAACGGATTTAAAATTAAATGCTTTTGAAGTGGGAGAAAACCTCGTTGCTTTCCTCATCCCCCACTTTGCTAATTTCGTTATAATCAACTATACCATCACAGAGGATGAAGTGGCACTGACGCTAAAAAGCAAGTCTACTTGCGCTTGCTGTGATCGTTGCCATATCGAGACACATCATACCCGTGGCTGGCAAAAAAGGAAAGTAACCATGCCTCCGCTCGGTGGAAAACGTTTTACACTGATTTTGTATATGCGTAAATTTCACTGTAAGGCCGATGGTCATTTCTTTACAGAGCAACAGCCCGATTGGCTCAACAAGTATGCTAGATTTTCCATTGACTGTACAAGACTAATGAACCAAGTGCACTTACAGATGTCATCAGTCTCAGCTTCCAGAATATTGTCGGATATGGGAATACATTGCTGCCCCAACACATGTATCAATCATCTCAAGAATATAAAACTAGCTTCAGATAGGACGGCAACCAACATTGGTATAGACGATTTTGCTAAAAGGAAAGGCTATTCGTATGGTAGTGCCATCGTCAATCATGACACTGGTCAAGTGTTGGAATTGATTGATTCTAGAGACTCCGAAAAGGTCGCTGAAGTCCTGAGCCTCTATCATCATGTGTCCACCATCACTCGCGATAGGGGCAAGTGTTACATCAAGGCTATAAAGAAGGCTCTTCCTGCAGCAACTGTTGTCGCAGACAAATTCCATATTATGGAAAATTTGACGAAAGCACTTTTCCCACAAGTCCAAAGCCGCTTCTTGCATGAAAGAAAACGTTTGTTGGACAAAAGTGAAATTGGTCCCAAACCTCCAGTCTTAGATCAATCCTGGGTGCTACAAGGTATTTATGCATCTTTGGACTCAATGAGTAAAGACGTGGAAAAAGCTAAAACATTGGCTAAGCGGAAGTTGTGTCTTCAAATGCATGTAAATCAAGAGCTCTCTATAAAGGATATCCATGACAAAACAGGCTATAGCAGTTGCGAGATTAAGAAACTGCTAGATGCAACTTATGAGAGTTTTCTCAACCCTAGCCAACTATGGGTATATAAAAATGTGAAGTACATATCAGATAGAATCTTAGAGAAAAAGACTTTGGAATACTCAGGTGTGGTCAAGGGCGTTCATGGTTCGGGGAAAAAGTATGCAATGAAAATGTTGCTGTCCATTCTGAGGGAGAAATGGAAAAATGAATATGGGGAGTACAAAGAAAGAATGAGGAAATTTCTATCAAAAGAAAGCATACGAATGGAAGAGCATGATCTTTGGAACGCAATTGTACACTTTAATTCAAGACCAAAGACGGAATCTGTCAAGATTTTCATGCAACAAAAAAACATGTATGATTTGAAATACTTTGTCTCCACATTTCAAGGGATATTGAGTGGAGAGAACAAAATGGGACTATACAAATGGATAAATATGGCCATTGGATGTGGGGTGGATGGAATAGAAAAGTTTGCCATGGGTTTGCTTGACGACTACCAGGCCATCAAGAATTCCATTACCAGCAAATGGAACAATGGAATTCTTGAAGGAACGGTATGCAAGATAAAAACAGTAAAACGAATTATGGCAGGACGAGCCTCCATCACCTTGTTGGAGAAAAAGGTTGCGCTTAAGCTTTAGCACTATGTGCACCAAAATTTGCGAAGAGCCCATTAAATTTGCAGCGTCTAAGAGCCACTTGTGAGTGTATGCGAGATGATGATAGTCAAACCACCCTAAAAAAGCAACGAGCTTGAGGACAAAAATATAAGTAAATGGAATCAAACAAAAACTGAAAGTACAATTTAAACTAAAATAGATATGAAATTATTCAATTCTAAGCTTGCTGCCATCGGTTTGGCGGCATTCGTATTCGCATCATGTAGCGACAACACAAGTGATCCTACAGGAGGTTCATCTCCAGCTAAGGTAGATGCCACAACTCTCGACCTCACTAACAGCGGAGAGTCTCTGTTTTCTAGCGTCATCAACTACAAGAACACAACAGCTAATGCCCGTAAGTTCTTTGGTACAAGAGCAGCCAGTGACGCAAATTTCATAACTGAACTCTACGAGGAAAACGAGGGAAACAAAGACAAAGAGAACACGATACCAAAGCAGCCTGCTACGGCTACTCAGGCTTTAGGTAACGACAACCTAAAAGATGGAATTTTCTACTTAAAGAAATCTGCTGGTGAGTGTGACTTCTCAAAAAACACTATCAAGAATGCAACTATCTTCGTAAATGGAGGTGCAAAATTAATATATTCTGCAAATACTTTCGAAAACGCAACAATCGTTGTAAAGCAGGGCGGTTCCCTGATTTTCAAGGGCACAGGTACAATGATCAAGCAGGGAGTTACTGTCTATAACGAACTTGGTTATGTCAAGACTGAAGACCCTGCAACAGACATCATTATTGAAGGAAAGTTATTCTCATCTTGGAGAGGTATTACCAGCGGCCTTGATGAAAATGGCAACGCAGTTAAACCAAAGGAACTCAAGTCCGGTTTAGGACAGCTTACAGCAGACAAGACAAGTCCTACACAGAAAATCACCTTCAAGACTGGTTCAAAGGCATGTATCATCGGTTCTATCCGTGGTACAGAAGTAAACGTTGAGGAAGGTGCCAACGTATATGCATCAGCTCACGTTTGGAATGCTACTACTGTTAACATCAATGGTAACCTGCAAATCGGCGGTTTCCTGAAGACAGCAGATCTGAACCTCAACACAAATGGTTATCTGAAGGCTGGCGACAACAGCGCAATCAAGGTTACCAATATATTGACCATGAATGCCGGTTCACAGATTGATGCCAACTACATCAATGTTACCTTGAACGAAAAGGATACCCACAAGAAGGTAACTAAGGTAGGTGAAGCACAGCTCATCCTGAAGGGTGCCTGCAAGATCAACATTGCGGACAAGGGTGTTATCAATGTTAACAAGCTTATCTCTTATAACGATGCAAAAGGCCAAATCAGCCTGGAAAAAGCTGGCGGTTTAGCTATTGTTAAGGCAGACGAGTTCCACAACGATGGTGCAGAAAACATCCAGGCATTCGATACTCCTGCAGAAGGTGCTACCTTCCTGTTCCAGTTCACAAAATGCTTTAATGGCGAGAACCAGCTTCCTACAGCAGAGGATCTTGACATTGCAGCATCATACCTCGACTACGACAAGGCTACCACTGGTGATTTGGTTAAGTTGAAGGATGCTGATAACAAGCAATATGGTTATGAATTGACTGCAACAACAGAGAACTTGAGCAACAAACCAAAACTGGATTTGTTTTCTGCAGCTGGAATTACAGAGAATACCCTCTCTGCAACATCTATCCAGGCTGCTAACGACAAGTTGTATGTTACATACCACACCCAGGGCAATGATAAGAGTCATATGGGAGGCGGATTGGAAGTTGCTCATATCGACGGTAAGAACCTTATTCTCGATCAGGCTGTTTCAGCTCAGGGAGGATTGGATGTAAACTATGGCATGATTGACGGCAACCGCTTCTACGTTGCTGCTACATCTTACAAGGAAGGTGCTTTCTTGGGTTATGCCAATCTGTCAAATGGTCAGTTGAGCGACACCAAGCTTGTTACCTACCCTATCGACAAGACAAATCCAAACAATGGCATTGATGCCAATAGTGTAGTCAAGTATAAAGACAACTTCGTTTTGGCAACAAACAAGGGTTATCAGGTTTACAACTCTACATTCACCCTGCGTACTCCACACCTCACAACAAATGACGTGAAGTTCGTAGCTGTTGGCAATGACAAACTCTATGGTTTGGAGGCAAATGGTACAACTACAGGTACTGTCAACATCTTTAACAACATCAATCTGGAAAATCCTCAGAGCTATACCACAGAAGGTAAAGTGGGTGTTGTTGATGGTAAAAACACCATCGCTGTAGATGGTACAAACCTTTACGTATGCCAAGGTGACGGCGGACTTGTACGCTACGATGCAAATGGCAATCCTACAGTATTGTTCGATGCTCCTATAGGCGAAAGTAACAAGGTTATCGGTCGCGTAAACGGTGTTGCAGTAGATTCAAAATACATTTACGTAGCATGTGGCGGTTATGGACTCGTTGTATTGGACAAGACCAAGGCTAAGGGTGAGAACGTTGTAGCCCGTCGCCGTGCATTCTATGATGGCAAGGAGAGCTACAACTCAGCTAACTATGTAACCCTTTACAAGGATTATATCTGTGTAGCTTACGGCCGCAGCCGCGTTCAGATTTTCAAGTTGGTAAATACTAAGTAATCAACTAAATAAATCTGTTCTCCCGCACCTTAACCAACAGGTGTGGGAGAACAAACCTTTAAAGGCTAGAGCAATAGCAAAAAGGTGAAAGCTAATTTATACACAAAAACGACAAAAGAAAGATTAACATGAAACATCATTTTACAAAACTTGTTACTTTCTCTTTCGCAGCAATGCTCCTGGCATCTTGTAGCGATTCTAATGACAACCCTTTCGTTCCAAACCCTGGTGAAGTCACAAAAAACATAATAGGTGAAGAAGTGACATCCATCACCGACCCTCAGGAATTAGCAGGTAGCGTTATCAACTACAAAGCGAAAGCAGCAACAAGAGCTGCCGGCGCAACTACAGCTAACCTAAGCGACGTTTATGAAATGCCTAGCTTGCCTAGCCATGACGGAGCTATCGAAATCAAGAATAACGATGGATGTAAGGGACTGGATGGTACCAAGACCTACATCATCAAGAAAGGCACAAAAATAAGCAGTGAGCTCAACATGAACGGAGCCACTCTGTTTATCGAAGGCGAACTGACTACAAAAAATCTATGGAATAATTCAGTCTGGATAAACAATGCCGCACAAAAAGGAAAAATCTACATCCTCAAAGGAGGAACATTACATATAGACAACAATAACACTGCTCTTTTCAATAATACAGGAGTATATTGCTACAATTATGGTGGAACTCTGAAAAAAGAGGGCAGCAACATGTATCTGGAACAAGGAGATGCCTACTTTACTACCGGAAACATTGAAGTAAAAAATGAACTAAAAGTTAAAGGATTGCTTTATGTGGGCGGCGATGCCACAGTAGGTAAACTGTCAACTGAGTCTGATGCCAAAATCAATATACAAGGCAATCTTCTTGGTACAGAAAAGCAGGATTTGTCCGTAGATGGATGCATCCTGAACATCAACGGAAAAGCAAAAGTCAACAAGCTGACAATTCAAGGTTCTACTCCAAAACTTTATGCTTGTTCATTTGAAGTGACAGACAAGATGGTTCTCAATTCAAATGGCGCTGAAGCGCACATCAACAATCTGAAGACAGGAGCTATCGACCAGTGTGCAGGAAGTAACATTTATCTGGTTAACAACAGCGTCATCGACTGTAAGGGTACTTACAAGAATGACAACAATGGCAACGACAGTAGAGTCATTCTTCAAGGAGACAATGCAAATGCCATCTTCAGAGCAGCAGAGGTGAAATACAACGGAAATAATGATGCCGGTAATATTCTTATTGCTCCGGGAACCTACGCATATTTCTCAACCTGCTATATCTTCCGAGCTAGCGGAAACGGAGGCGTTATCTATATGGACTGCGATAAGTTTACCAACAATGGAAATTCGGCAAATTATACTTATGCTCCAGGTCTTTCAGACAATACAAAGAGATATGATATGTATAATGACCCTGTTGTCAAAACATCATGTGACGGTACGACACCAGCCCCTACACCAACTCCAAACCCTGAACCAGGCAAGAAGATTGATGTGATTTCCGTGATTGATTATACAAATCATACTCACGACATCTCTGCAACATGTATTCAGCCATATAATGGCAAATTATACATGTCGTACCACACCAACGAAGAGAACCAGACAGATCCAAGCAAGAAGACTGGAGGTTGTATCGAAGTGTTTAAAACAGAAAACAACCAGACAACCATGTTGCAGTATCTGCAAGACAAGAAGGAACTCTACGACTTCAACCACCTTATGGTGGACGGCAAAGATGCAACAAAGTATGTATATATTGCCGGTCACTCAACCAATGGCGGTATGATGGGTAGAATTGCATTAGATAGCAACGGACTTCTCAACACAGAAGTTACGGACATCGACGAGACTACTACGTTAAACCCTCTCACCATCGTAGATTGGGAACATAAAGGTTTGGAAAAATCTGACGAGAACTGCATCGTAAGAGACGGAAACAAACTGATGGTGGCATCTACCAGAGGATACGGAGTATATGATGCAAACACGCTGGATTTAATCGGCAAGAAAGAAACGCCAGGCAAGGCTAAGCACATCGCACTGAACAACCAGTATATTGTTACACTCCACTACAACAACGAAGTAGAAAGTGACGATGAGGCTGTAAGTGGTACACTACAGGTCTTCCCATTAGGTGCCGACATTCTTACAGCAACACCAGCAAGAACCATCAACGTAAGCAGCATAGCTCCTAACGATGGTAAAAACACTATAGCTATCGATGGTAACCACATCTACGTTTGCCGAAGTGCCAAGGGATTGTCTTGCTACGATCTTACCACAGGCAAAGAAGTGTGGAACTGGGGAGCTCCGCTCACTGCTAATACCAAAGTTCCACAGGGATATGCTAATGGTGTAACATACGATGCCAATTACATCTACCTGGCTTGCGGAAGTTATGGACTGGTAGTTCTTGACAAAAACAAAATGGAAGACGGCAAACCTGTAAAGGTTGTCAAGAAGAGAGCTGAAGCAGGAATGTCTGCCAACTATGTCACACTGGATGGAGGTTATATCTATGTGGCATATGGTAAGAGCCGACTCCGTGTCATGAAGCTCATTGATGGTGCCGCATCTGGAAATGATACCAATTATGGCACAAAGTAAGTGATTTATCAAATATAAGAAACACCAGATGAATGCAGCTGCAAAAGCTCGCAGCTGCATTCATCGTGTTTAATAACTCATTATGAAGCGAAAAATAATACTTTACTCAACTACAGCTCTGCTACTTCTCATGGCAGCACAAAGCGCTATGGCTCAGACGAAAGGCAAAAAGCCGAAAAGTTTCAGCCCTAAGATGCTCGTATATGAGAATCTGAAGAACGATAATGTACTGAGACACTTCAAACAGCGCTTCGCACAACTCGACACTCTCATCAAAAACCCTATATGGGTGAAAGCTCCAGTCATACAGCTGGGACTCAATAATCAGCATCACGCTGATATCAACAAGACCGACTCTCTGTTCTGGTCGAAAACTGCACATGAGCACTTAGCGCTCAACAGACACAACGGTCTGGAAGTGACCGGACAGATTTATGCCCGACCTGACGCGTACTTCGATTCTGATGAAGACGACGCAAAAGAGGTATCAAAATATAAGATGAAGGTTCAAGCCGAACTGGGATGGAACATCATCAACTCGAAGTTCTACCAAGGCAAGGAGAAAAGAACAAAGATTGCTCTTGCCAATGAACTCGACCGCTTGCAAATAAAAAAGCGCCAAACTGCAGACATATATGAAAAGGCAGCCGATGAGCTGACCGAACAATATAATTTCTATATCGGTACTGTCATAGCACACAGACTGGACAACCTCGACATCATGAACGAAGCGTACCAGTATATGCTGGAAAAAGACCGAATCAGCAACGACAAGATGCTGAAAGTGATAAACGATAAGTTGGAGGCTGAATATGACATCTCCGTGCTCTGCACAGACAGAGATATCAGCAACAAGCCTATCTACCGCATCAAACCAACCAAGATTGTGGTAGACACCACAGCCCTCTGGAACCATCTGAACCAGGAAAGTCTGGATGCACGCATCATGATGGTGAAAGAACAGATAGCTGACAACGACAGCAAGCTGACCAACTACTTAAGCACTACCCGACTCACACCATTCGCAAGATGGTCGAGCTACTGGCAGAGCAACAACAAGATTTCGAACAATGCCGACGTGGGCGTAAGATTCACCATTCCTATCTGGAACGAAACGCCACGCAAACGACAGGCACTGGAGACCCAGAAGGAAATCATACGCAGCAGCCGCGGTACCGATGTGAAGGAAATAAAACAGTCGGTAGGCATCCTGCTCAAGAAGATAGACAACCTGAACAAGGCTATAGCCACAGAGGCTTTCCATATAGACCAGACCGGCAAATATATCGAAATGAGGCGGTTTGCCTACAAGAACCAGAAGCAGGGATACAACTATCTGATGCGTATGGACGAATATACGGGACTCCTGGAAAGTATGGAGCGAATGTATAAACTGATGCAGAACCGCGCCCTCGCTATCATCAATATCGAGAAAGCCGTGAGCATCTATAACAACAATAATATCTTCAAAGAAATAGAACTTTGAATGTAAGGAAACTAGAATATGAATGAATTCCAATATAATGGCACGCCACAAGAACAGGCGATGGCAGACTTGCTGAAGTCGCAGAGTCACCGCCTTGCCAGACAGCAGATCATCTTTGCCCTGATCTTCCTGCTGGTTATCGTGCTTGCCGCCTACTATATTGTCACTCGTATGATATGGGCAACCTTCGACGGTTATATAACCCTCGATGAAAACCATATCAGTGCCGTTGACGACATCTATATCCTTAAGGTGAACAAAGAAATGGGTGAAGTGGTGCATAAGGGAGATACGCTCTACTCTTATGTACTGCTAGGTAACATTGTGAACCAATACGACCCGAACATTCTGCCTTCTGCCGTAAAGGAGACTCACGACATGGAGGTACAGGCTAAACTCGCCCAGCAGGAGATTCCTGTATTGCGCACCCGACTTGCAGAACTGAGAAAACAGAAAGCCTCTGAAAGTTCGGACATCTACTACGGTCTTACCGACAACACCAAGCGAAACGCACTGGATGCTGAGATAGCCGAGGTAGAAGAGGAATTGAGAAAGCAGGCTAACAAGGTGGAAATCTACGCACAGGCTAAGAACACCACCTATAACTTCATGAGCCGCAGAGGAGCCGGCAGAGCAAATGCTTCCATGCCTTACTCCAACACTAGCATCTACAACCCGGGACTTATACACTACTGCTGTGCACCAGCCGATGCTTACATCTCAAAAATCAATGTGAGCGACAAAACCCTGGTGTTCAAAAGCGAGGAGGTGATGGTTATCCAGCATACCGACTATGCAGACTGCCATCTGGGCGTAATCGCATACGTACCAAATGACATGGTAAAGTATATGGAAAGCCCTGACGATGCAGACATCATCATCAACAAAGACCTGGAACTGCAGGCTAAGTTGCAGATGGTAGGTCTGAGAGTAGAGGAAATACCAAAGCATCTGCAGAGTAACTTCTCGCATGATGTCAACGCAGTGGTTGCCGTCTTCACCCTGAACCCGAACCAGAGAGTACCGGCATGGGTAATGAGCAACAAACTGCCGGTAAGAATAAGAGTGAACAAGATTGGTGCCATGCTCGATCCGAAGCCACTACCGATGTACACCATCCCAGTAGGCAAGAACGAAAACGTGAAGCGAAGCAACATGATTTCGAGCGACACCAATAATCATCAAGATAAAACGAAATAAAGAATGATTGGACTTAGAAGAAACAAACGTGGAGATATGGTGCTCACCATCGATAGCTATATAGATATCGATTCGACACCGGACATCCAGCCCGACTACTTCGATTGTATTTACATCAATACGAAGAGTGAGCGTGCGTTCCATGCTATACTGTATGGAGCCAGTCCAATCTTATCTTGGAAATGTAGCTACAAACCGATATTCGTCAATACGGCGTTATCGGGAAAAGAACAAATCATCGACTATATCATCGATGCCTATGTGAGCGACATGAACAATGAAAAGGTATACGAGATTATTGACAGAATCAAGATGGCAAGACAGAAGTTTGGTGTAAAAAGCGAAACAAGCCGTCCTACACAGCCTAACCAGCTCTTTGCCAATATTCTGAGATACCTGCTCTCAAGAGACCAGCGAATCATGGGACACCGACTGCTGGAGAAATCGTCTTTGGGATATATCAACCCAATCTTCGAGCACTATCACAGTATGGGTCTCTTCCATCTCAACGAAATGTTCATGTTCATCGACTCTATGGTGGAGTTTGGTTCACTGCGCATTCACCGTTTCCTGCTCAAGGAGCATCTATGCCCTAAGTGCAACCACTCTCACCTGCTCTATACAGAGTGCTGTCCGAAGTGCGGAAGTACGAACCTGAAGATTCAGAACATCATCCACCACTTCAGCTGCGCCAACGTATCGCCAGAGAGCAGCTACAATGTGGGCGGTATGCTCATCTGTCCGAAGTGTCACAAGAAACTGCGCCACATCGGTGTTGACTATGACAGACCAGCCGTGGTATATACCTGCAACGACTGCGAGAACTCATTTACCTCGCCTATCACCAAGTCAACCTGCTGCTACTGCCAGAGCACCTATCCGGTAAACGCCCTGGTGCCACGAGACGTTGTGGACTACGAGATAACGGAAGAAGGAATCAGAGCACTGACCAGTGGCAATATCATGTTCAACAACATGGCGAACATCTATGATAACTTCATGGAATATTATCTGCTGATAAACCGACTGCGACGCCAGCTGATGGAAACCTACCGCAAGGATGAACTCTCGGTCATGGTAGGCAAGATATGGATTATAGATGATAACAAGGATACCGTAAAGATAAAGGAAAGCATACAGGGCAAGCTCTGTAGAATCTTCTCCAATCACAAGGTGTCTTACAACAACAATATCTTCTACGTATCCTCTACCCTCTATGAGCAGGGAGAAACGGTGGAAGAGGCCCAGCAGAAATTGAGCAAGGAGATGTCGGTAGCCATCAGAAAGGTGGCCGACTCGATAGAACCGGACGAGATTATCTGCAGCATGCTGGAAACCAAGACGAAGACCATCGCCAACAACTATGACGAGTTCTTCAACAAACTGCAATATGTGGATATGACTCCAGACGACTACTGCCACTACTCAGAGGAACCTCTGATGAAGGAAGAAGAGAAAGAGGTGAAGCCGCAGGAAGAGCTGCTTGATACGGAGCCGAAGGAAGATGAAAACGACAAGATACAGAAGCGCATCGTGCTCTACAAGAAACTCGTTGCCATCCTTGTCACCATCGCAGGTATACTCATAATCATGGCCCTCTTGGCGCTCACCGTGCTGAGATGAGCCATCAAGAAGAAAGGGAAAAGCGTATGTTTAGCATAGCAGAACATCTGAACGATTTCTTCGACTGGATCAGCACGCTATCGTTTAGCAGTATCGTGAATACCTACTGGTTCCTCTTCTTCATCGAGATGCCAAGATATTACATACTGGAATATCTCGTGATAGGAAACCGACTGATGAAGAGAAACCGGATAGATAAAGAGAAAGAATATGCCAAGTTCTTCCTGTACCGCGAGAATCCACTAGTAAGCATCCTCGTACCGGGAAAGAACGAAGGCAAGCATATATTCAAAATGGTGAACTCACTGGCAGAGCAAACCTACCGGAACTACGAAATCATAGTGGTAGACGACGGAAGCAATGATGACACCAAACTGATTTGCAACGACCTCTACCGGGCTGGGTACATCACCCACTATCTGAGGTTGGAAACAAGAGGCGGTAAAGCTGCAGCCAGCAACTATGGAGCCCAGATGGCAAGAGGAAAATATATCGTATGTCTGGATGCCGACTCTTCTCTAGACCGTGATGCACTGGAGAAGATTCTACTCCCCTTCTACATCGACGGAATGGTAAAGGGCGTAGGAGGATGTGTGAAAGTGCGCAACTACAAGGAAACCATCTGCTCATCGCTGCAGGCATTCGAATATCTGAAGCGAATACAGGTGGGACGCATCGTAACCAGCGAACTGGGTATCTACCACATCATTTCGGGAGCATTCGGAGCCTTCGAAAGAAAGACGCTGAAAGAAATAGGCTACTGGGATATCGGACCGGGACTGGATGGTGACCTGACACAGAAGATCCGCAAAGCCGGATATAAAGTGAAATTTGCTGAAGATGCCATCTGCATGACCAATGTACCTACCAAATGGTATAAGTTGTATCATCAGCGCATCAGATGGTCGCGCTCGCTCGTGAGATTCCGTCTACGTAAGCATGCCGACATTCTGTTGCCTACAAAGAACTGGAGTATCCTTAACTGGTTATCTAATATGGAGAGTGTGGTTTTCGACTGCTTCCTCAATTTTCTGTGGTTGTGGTATATCATCAAGCTCGCCATCACGTTTAACACGCACATCATTGAAGTGCTGGCACTGGGCTACTTCATCAGGGTATGCTTCTCGCAGCTTGCCTTCATCTTGGTGCTGATGGTTTCAGAAAGAAAGAAAGATGTATGGTTCCTTTACAGATACCTGCCACTGATGTCACCTTATACAGGTTATTTCCTGCGTATCGCCCGTCTGTCGGCTCATCTGCAAGAGCTCTTCTTCCGCCGTTCATACAAGGACGCCTGGAATCCTGAGAAGACTTCACGCTATGCTCAGCTTGAAGGAATCTAAAAGATCCGAGTTACTTGCCGTAACGTACATACAGAAGGGAACTCCCAATAAAAGAAACAACATTATAAAACATAAACAGAATATAGTATATGATAAACAAGTCTTTTGAGTTTAAGATTGGAATAATAGGATTGGGGTATGTTGGTACTCCACTAGCATGCTTATTCTCAAAGAAATACGATACATGGGGTTATGACATCAAAGCTGAGAAGGTAGACAAGTTAGCCAAAAGTACAATGACAGACAACAAACCTGTATGCAAGGCATTGAAACAGGGATTGAAACTGACCAGCAACATTGATGCCCTGAAGAAGTGTAACGTGTATATCATCGCTGTACCGACACCGGTGAACAAATCTAACAAGCCAGACATCAGCTGCGTGCGCAATGCTACAGCTGAGGTTGGCAGGATTCTGAAAGAAGGTGATATCGTGGTATACGAAAGTACCGTTTACCCAGGTCTGACTGAAGAGGTCTGCGCTCCATTACTGGCATCTACATCAGGATTGAAATTGAACCAGAGTTTCTTTGTAGGCTTCTCGCCAGAGCGCATCAACCCGGGCGATACAGTTCATACCATCGAGAACATCGTGAAGGTTACCAGCGGTTCTACACCCGAAGCAGCAGCTATCATCGACAGCCTCTATGCTTCAGTACTTACCCATGGCACCTACAAGGCGAAGAGTATCAGAATAGCAGAGGCATGTAAACTGATGGAGAACTGCCAGAGAGACGTGCAGATAGCCTTCTTCAATGAGATGGAAAAGATTTTCGACAAGATGAACATCAACATTGAAGACGTAACGGCGGCAGCAAGCACAAAATGGAATTTCATACCTGCTACTCCAGGACTCGTTGGCGGCCACTGCATCGCGGTAGACCCATACTACCTGATTAACAAGGCACAGGAGGTTGACGTGGTACCATCGCTGCTCTCTACAGCCCGCGAGGTTAACGAGCAGATGGCGGTATGGATGGCAGGAAAGATAAAGAATGCATCTGAAAGCAGAAAGTTCAAGGCTCCGGAGACTAACGTGCTGATTCTCGGCTTCTCGTTCAAGCCAGACAGCGATGATATCAGAAACACAAAAGTAGCCGATCTCTATATCAACCTGGTAGGAGCAGGTTACAAAACCACACTCTACGATCCATTGGTAGATGTAGAGGAAGTAAAAAAAGAATATAACATCAAGGTGACAGATGATCCTAAAGTTCTGGAAAAAGAGTATCAGATTGTGGTAATCGGTACTCATCACAAGTTGTTCGACAGTATCGACATGAACAATCTAATCACTGATAAAGGATTCATGTGCGACATCTACGGCATTCACAAGCCAAGAAACTAAATCTTCAAGATCGGAAAGAACCTATATAATAAACCAGTGAAAAATGGAAAAGAACAAAGTGCTAATCGTCGATGATATTTCAGAAAATATTAAAACTATCTCTGAAATGATAAAGGACTTTGACATCGACGTGAAAACTGCCAATGGCGGAAAAGAAGCCATTGACCTGATTGACTCATTCAAGCCGGACGTGATACTGCTCGACTTGATGATGCCACATGTAAATGGGTGGGACGTAATAGACCATGTACGCTCTAAATACTCGAAAAACGAAATGGCCATCATCGTGGTTTCCCTGTTAAGCAACAAGGATAATATTGATGAGTGCTATGAGCTTGGAGTAAACGACTACATCACAAAGCCTATCATCAAAGCCCGTCTCACCAGCTCGCTAGAGGCTCATCTAAACAGTTTTGCAAGAGGCTAAAGTGCCTCTTGCAAGATTGTTTCTGCATGAGCTATACGATCACTAGTAGGAGGATCTATGCCTTCCAGCGGGTAGGCTATTCGTAGTTTCTCATACTTGTAGATACCCATCGTATGATAAGGTAAGACATCTATACGCTCAATATTAGAGAGTGTCGAGAGGAAATCGCGCAGCTGATAGAGGTATTCATCCTTGTCGGTAATACCTGGAATCAGGACGTGACGAATCCATACCGGTTTGTGTATCTCGCTTAAATAACGTGCACAATCCAGTATGTTTACATTAGAATGGCGGGTGAGTTTACGATGCTCTTCATCGTTGATATGCTTGATATCAAGAAGAACAGTATCAGTGACGGTCATCAGACGCTCGAATTTATCGAAGAAAGCACCCTCTTTCCTAAATGGTTGCGCTGATGTATCAAGACAAGTGTTGATGCCACGCTGATGGGCTTTCTCGAAAAGTTCGATGAGAAAGTCTATCTGCATCAGGGCTTCTCCACCACTTACAGTAATACCGCCCTTGTCACCCCAATAACTCTTGAATCGCTCTGCCTTATCCAGCAGGTCATCGGCACTCCATTCCTCTCCTACTCCCGTCTTCCATGAATCCGGGTTATGGCAGAACTGGCAGCGCATCGGACACCCCTGCAGGAAAATCAAAAATCTGATGCCTGGTCCATCTACAGAACCAAAGCTCTCTATGCTGTGAACAAATCCTTTCATGCGCCGACTTTCTTTTCTTGGTAATTATCCCAAAGAATAAAAGCAAGCCCAGGAACGACTATAAGAGCAGTGACGACACCCAAAAAATCAACTAAATCCATAATTATTTTATCTTTTTGAAAAATGCCCGCTAAATATCCTCGGACAGAAAATCTAGCGGGCAATATTTATTCTTCTAATTGATTAGAGTCTCTCGTGAGCCTGACGAGCGATTACGTCGAGCTGCTGCTCACGTGTCAAGTCGATGAACTTAACAGCGTAACCACTTACACGGATAGTGAAGTTCTGGTATTCTTCCTTCTCTGGGTGCTCCATCGCATCCTTGAGCTTGTCGATACCGAATACGTTCACGTTCAGGTGGTGAGACCCCTGGTTGAAGTAACCATCCAATACACCTACCAATGTCTGGGCACGCTCCTCATCGTTGTGACCGAGAGCACCTGGACTGATGGTCTGAGTATTAGAGATACCATCGAGGGCATACTCGTATGGCAACTTAGCTACTGAGTTCAATGAAGCCAAAAGACCGTTCTTCTCTGCACCGTAAGATGGGTTAGCACCTGGAGCCAAAGGAGCACCGGCTGGACGACCATCAGGCATGTTGCTGGTGTACTTACCATATACTACATTTGATGTGATAGTCAGGATAGATGTAGTAGGCTCTGAATTGCGGTATGTATGATGCTTCTTGATCATGTTCATGAAGGTCTTGAGCAACCATACTGCAATCTCATCAGCACGCTCATCATCGTTACCGTAACGTGGGAAGTCACCCTCGGTCTTGAAGCTGAGAGGGAAACCGGTCTCATCACGGACGATGTTTACCTTGGCATACTTGATAGCTGAGATAGAGTCAACCACGTGGCTGAAACCAGCGATACCTGTAGCGAAAGTACGACGAACATCTGTATCGATGAGCGCCAACTCTGCTGCCTCGTAGAAGTACTTATCGTGCATGTAGTGGATGAGGTTCAATGTCTTCACATAAACGCCAGCCAACCAGTCCATCATATCCATGAAACGTGGCATGAACTCCTCGTATGTCAACACATCACCCTCAACGGCGCGATACTTAGGACCGCACTGCTCGCGTGTCTTTGAATCAACACCGCCAGATACAGCGTAGGTCAAGCACTTAGCCAAGTTGGCACGTGCACCGAAGAACTGCATCTCCTTACCTGTCTGTGTAGCTGATACACAGCAGCAGATGCTATAGTCATCACCCCAAACTGGGCGCATTACATCGTCGTTCTCATACTGGATAGAGCTTGTCTTTACAGAAATCAGAGAAGCGTAGTGCTTGAATGCCTTTGGCAAGCGAGAGCTATAGAGTACAGTGAGGTTTGGCTCTGGTGAAGGACCCATGTTCTCCAATGTATGGAGGAAACGGTAATCGTTCTTGGTAACCATTGAGCGGCCATCCTGACCCATACCACCTACTTCGAGAGTAGCCCAAACTGGGTCGCCGGTGAAGAGCTCGTTGTAAGAAGGAATACGGGCGAACTTAACCATACGGAACTTCATGACCAAGTGGTCGATGAGCTCCTGAGCCTCATCCTCGGTAAGAGTACCCTCGTTCAAGTCGCGCTGGATATAGATATCGAGGAAGGTAGAGATACGGCCTACAGACATCGCAGCACCATTCTGAGTCTTCACAGCTCCGAGGTAACCGAAGTACAACCACTGAACAGCCTCGCGAGCGTTCTTAGCTGGCTGAGAGATGTCGTAACCATACAACTGAGCCATCTCCTTCAAGCCCTTGAGCGCCTTGATCTGCATAGCAACCTCTTCACGGAGACGGATTACTTCGTCAATCATCTCACGGTCGCCCATGTTAGCGAGGTCGTTCTTCTTCTCCTCGATGAGGAAGTCGATACCATAGAGGGCCACACGACGGTAGTCACCTACGATACGTCCACGACCGTAAGTATCAGGAAGACCGGTAAGAATGTGGTTATGGCGAACGAGCTTCATCTCTGGAGTATAAGCATCGAATACGCCATCATTATGAGTTTTGCAATACTTGTGGAAGATTTCGTGGAGCTTCTCTGATGGCTGATAGCCGTATGTAGTACAAGCCTGCTCTGCCATCTTGATACCGCCGTAAGGCATGAAGGCACGCTTCAAAGGCTTATCGGTCTGCAGACCAACTACCTTCTCCAACTCCTTAGTACCCTCGCCAATATAGGCAGCACCATAAGCTGTCAATCCTGAAACGATTTCTGTTTCCATATCAAGCACACCACCCTTGGCGCGCTCCTCCTTCTGGAGTTCCTTCAACATACCCCAAAGGGTGTTAGTTGCCTGAGTTGGTTCTGCAAGGAACGACTCATCGCCGTCATAACAAGTGTAGTTGTTCTGAATGAAATCACGAAGATTCACTTCACTCTGCCACATGTTTCCTTTGAAACCTCTCCATTCTGTTTTTATCATTTTAATACTTTTTTATAAAGTTAATAATTATATATTTTGCACACACTATCTATTTTGAGTTGGTTTTACACCTATTATATATAGTAAAATAAAAAAGCCCGAACACGTTTGTGCCCGGGTTTTTAAGCACCTTTATCTGAAGGTGCGTATATCATGATGTTATCGCTCTTGCCGACAGCATCTGTTTTTCCTATATATCCTAAGTTAATTCCCACTATTAATTTCATGTCTTTTAAATTCATTATTTGTAATTGGCTTGCAACAGTTTTGCAATGCGGATGCAAAGTTACAACAATAAAATGAGAAAAGAGAAGAAAACCAGAACTTTCTTCTCTTTTCTATGCAAAATCATCATTTATGAGTATCATTCTACTGATTCTCAAAATAATGATTGAGATTTTCCATGAATAATCCGAAACACTTGTCATGAATCTGACGTGTCATGGTAACAGGGTTCTCCGCATTCAGGATGGTACCGCTCATTGCCACACCGATGCCCAAATCTGCAAGCGGATCTATATCGTCTGGGGTCAAACCTCCGATGGCCACCATAGGCAGAGAGATTTTATTCTCCCTCATCTGCTCAATAATCTGGCGATAACCTTCTATACCCAACACCGGAGAGAGTTTCTCCTTGGTAGTAGTATAGCGGAACGGACCGCAACCAATATAGTCAGCCCCCTGTTCATGCAAACGGCGAATATCATCAAATGTATTGGCTGTTCCTCCGATAATGAATTCATCACCCAGGAGCTTACGGGCCTCATCAACCGGCATATCATTCTTGCCAAGATGCACACCATCTATCTGTAACTTCTTCACCAGTTCTACACGGTCGTCGAGAATAAAGGTTGCACCGGCACCCTCGCAAGCCAACTTCAACTTACGGGCTATAGGCTCAACCTCTTCATCGGTAGCCCCCTTCATGCGAAGCTGAACCCAATCACATCCTCCGATAAGTGCCAGATAGGCACCTTCGAGATAAGAGAAGCGCTCGTTCTGATGCGTGATAAACTGAAAGCTCGTCTGAAAATGAGCTAATGCTAAAGACTTGTTCATACGTACTATAAAATATAAATTCGCTTGCAAAGGTACTACATTCACACGACAAAATCCTACAATTTACCTTTTTTAAACTTCGTCATTTGGAAATGGGCGGTCTGCCTTGGTGGCTTTTAAAGAAGAAGGATATTTTATTTTGATTTTTTATACATTCCTATGCATTTATATGAATTCTTTTCCGTACCTTTGCACTCAAAATACAAAACATTACTTTTTATGTTGACAGATATTGAAATAGCTAAATCAGTAAAAATGCGCCCTATCAATGAAGTGGCAGCAGAACTTGGAATCCATGAAGACCAAGTGGAAAACTACGGCCGTTACATCGCTAAGATTACTACGGACAAGATTGACACCAACAAGTTTAAGAATCACCATCTCATCCTTGTGACAGCTATCAGCCCTACAAAGGCTGGTAATGGTAAGACTACGGTATCTGTAGGTCTCGCATTGGGCATGCAGAAGATTGGCAAGAAGTCAGTCGTAGCCTTGCGCGAACCATCTCTCGGTCCATGCTTTGGCATGAAGGGTGGCGCAGCAGGTGGCGGTTATGCCCAGCTCGTACCAATGGATAAGATCAACCTCCACTTCACCGGCGATTTCCATGCCATCACAGAGGCCAACAACATGATCTCTGCCCTTCTGGACAATTACCGTTTCCAGCACGAAGCAGAGGGTTTCAAACTCAAGAAGATTCTTTGGCGTCGCGTCATGGATGTGAACGATAGAGGTTTGCGCCGCATCATCACCGGTATAGGAGATAAGAACGGCATCGAGACAGAGTCTGGTTTCGATATTACACCAGCTTCTGAGATTATGGCTATCATGTGTTTCGCAACAAGCATCGATGATCTTCGTCGACGTATCGATAATATCCTCCTGGGCATCACCGAGGACGACAAGCCATTTACCGTAAAGGATATGGGTGTAGGTGGCAGTATCGTAGCTCTCCTTCTCGATGCTTTGAAGCCAAATCTGGTTCAGACAACAGAGGGAACACCGGCATTTGTTCATTGCGGTCCTTTTGCCAACATTGCTCATGGCTGCAATTCCGTCATGGCTACTGCTGCTGCTCTTGAGTATGGCGACTATGCTATTACAGAGGCAGGATTCGGTGCAGATCTCGGTGCAGAGAAATTCTATGACATCAAATGCCGCAAGACAGGTTTGCAACCAGACCTCACTGTTCTCGTTGTTACCCTCCAGGCGTTGAAGATGCATGGTGGTGTAGCTCTGGAAGATATCAAGAAGCCAAACATCACAGGAATGGAAGCCGGTTACTGGAACCTCGACAAGCACGTAAAGAACCTGCAGAGCTTTGGTCAGACTGTAGTGATTGCATTCAACAAATTTGCAACCGATACAGATGAAGAAATTGAAGTATTGCGCAAGCATTGCGAGGAGATGGGTTGCGGTTTCGCCGTAAACAGCGCCTTTGCCGAAGGCGGAAACGGTGCCATTGAACTTGCCAACCTCGTAGTGAAGACCATTGATGAGCGTCCATCAGCCCCTCTCTATTTTGCTTACGATGATAACGATAGCGTTGAGGAGAAGATAGAAAAGGTTGCATTCAATCTTTACGGAGCAGGCAGCGTGACTATGAGCGATTCTGCCAAGGCGATGATTGAAGAGATCAAGAAGCTGGGTGCTGAAAAGTTCCCTATCTGTATTGCCAAGACTCAGTACAGTTTCTCTACCGATGCCAAAGCATACGGTCCTACAGAAGGTTTCGAACTCCACGTTCGCGACATCACCGTAAATATGGGTGCCGAGATGGTTGTAGTCATCGCTGGTCCTATCATGCGTATGCCGGGCTTACCAAAGAGCCCACAGGCTGAGCGCATTGATGTAGTAAACGGTGAGATTACAGGTCTTTCTTAAAGCACTACAGATTTCACAGATTCTTATAAAAAAGCCCAGGGCGTGATGTCCTGGGCTTTTTCATTTATCTCATACTGAATTCGCAACCACAATATAACTGATTATAGAATTCATTGATTCTCAAGAGTTCACCTCGTCGATTCTGCAAACCGCCCTTCCGCCAATTCATATCCCACCATTCTACATCAGGATAAGCCTCAACGGCAAGATGACCGGCAGTATCTATCTGTCTGATATTCTTCCAGCGCGAAGATGCCAACGTGGTAGTAAGAAGGTGAAAACCATGCTCCTGCGCATACTTGGCTGCATGAGAGAGGCGGAACTGAAAGCAGACAGAACAACGGCTGCCACGCTCGGGCTCATCCTCTAAACCCTTGATAACAGAAAGCCATTCCTCATGGTCGTACTCATCCTCTACATAAGGTACATTCTGGGCTTCCAGAAATCGTTTCAGTTCATGTTTGCGGACATCATACTCCTGCTGAGGATAGATATTGCTGTTACTGAAATATACAGTAGGCTTCATACCATTACGAAGCATACATTCTACGATAGCCGCCGAACAAGGTGCACAACAGGCATGCAACAAGACAGCCTGACCTTCAGCCTTGCTTCCATCCGGGAGAGTAAGTTTTACGTATTTATATTGTTCTTCTACAGGAATCTTCATTGTTTTCAATGTTAAATGTAAAATTAAATTATGAACAGCTACTTCTGATGTGAAGTATTTTCGCCTTGCTTCAAAAAACAAATGGAGTACAATCTCACGACACCCCCCATTTGCCCAAATATATGCGAAAACTAGTGCAAAGTTACAACATTTATTCGAACCACCAAATTTTTAACACGTTTTTTTCATCACAATGGTTCAAACAGCTAATATTTAACTGTATTTTAACACTTAAACACCAGTTTCGGTATCTTTAAGAACTATAAATCACGTTTCAGCGTGATAACTGTCAGTTCAGGCCATGCGCCTAGGCGGAAAGGGAAAGAACCACCAATACCCGATGATACATAGAGCATCTGCTCACCAATGCGGTAAGCTCCGCCCCACTCTTTGAAAGCCATGCGGGCAGGCGTCCATTTACCTATTTTCAATTGTCCGGCATGCGTATGTCCCGCCAGAGTAAGTTGTATCTTTTTACCAACTACTTCTCTGCGCCAATGGTGAGGATCATGACTCAAGAGGATTTTAAACATATCAGGTTTCAACCCCTTCATCGCTTTCTTCAGATTACTGCGATTGGTGAAAGGAGGCTGACCGGGATTCTCTACGCCTATTACAGCGATAGATGCCATACCATGACTCACCACATGATGTTCGTTCATCAGCTGATGCCACCCCAGACTTTCCTGATATCCATAGAGCATACGGCGGTTTCTCTTCAAAGCGCCAATAGAATGATTGTTGCCATATTCACAATAATCATGATTTCCCCAGATAGAATAGATGCCATCTGACGCATGAAGCTGCCCAAGGGTATCCAGATAAGGCTCCACTTCGCTGGCTTGGTTATTGACCAGATCGCCCGTAAAGAGAATCATATCGGGTTCTTCATTGTTGGTCGCATCCACCACCTTCTGCACGAAATCATTGCCGGGAGGAAACGAACCGAGATGAAAGTCGGTAATCTGTACCAGACGGTAACCATCAAAATAAGGTGGCAAATCGGGCGAGGTAAAGGTAATATGTTTCAGTTCTAACCGCTTCCAACCCTCTATAAAGCCGAAGGCAAACCACCCCATTACGCCCAAAGCAGGAATCAGAGCAAAGAACCAAGGAAGAAATGCATCGAACAGGATGAAGACAACCTTAGGGAATGCCGAGAAAAGTATGGTAGTAAAGAGTACACGGACTGACAACTTATGGAAGAACCCCATCTGCAACCCCACTTCGGCAAGAACAAGCAACAACGAGGGAACCCACCATAAGATGGCTAGCAGCAAAGGCCACTCACTCACCCCGATGTGCCAAAGCCAGAAGTCGGGCAGGAATGCCAGAACCGACATGACTACTATATAGAATATGGATCTTAATACCTTTTTTAATACCTTCTTCATTGTTTTTCTTTATAACTGGGTACAAAGGTACGATAATTCATAGACAATACAAAATAAATTTAAATATATTTTCAATGTTTTGTTATTTGAGAAGATTGCATTATCTTTGCATAAGATTTGCTGCACTCGGCAATCTGAAAGTAAACTTTCATTGCACTCGATTGCAAAATCTTTGCATAGAAAAATTAAATAAAATGGCACGACGACTAAGAAAAAAACGCATAGCAATCATATTGCTTACCTTTACAGCAATCGTAGGATGGACTACACACAGCTGTGTATCTCGCTGTACATCAGCATCAGACAAGAACAAGGCGGCAGATTCGCTCCCTAAAGTTCACATCAACGATTCCATCTCAAATGCACTGACTGAAGGGAAGGAATATCATGAGATGGACTCGGTAATAGAAAGGTATCTCAAGAGATGGGAAATCAATGGAGCCCAACTCGTCATCACCCGCAACGACTCACTACTCTATGCCCGCGGATTCGGAATGGCGGATAAGGAGCGAGGCATCAGAATGGAGCCTAACATGCTGATGCGCTTCGCCTCGGTATCAAAACTGATTACAGCAGTAGGTATCATGAAATTGCAGGAGATGAAGAAACTCAAGCTGAACGAGAAGGTGTTTGGCGAAAAGGGAATCCTGCGCGATACCGTTTACAACAACAGTATCAAGGACAAGCGATATTACGACATCACCGTAGAACAGTTGCTGCGCCATCAGGCTGGTTTCAACAATTATGCCGGTGACCCTGTATCTTCCACCCGCTACATCATGATGCAGAACCATCTCAAAACGCCACCTGATCACCCTACCCTGCTCAAGATTCTCTTGAAGCGCCACTTGGGTTATACTCCTGGCGAAGGCAAATGCTACAGTAATCTGGGCTACATGATTCTCTCCATGATTATCGAGAAGAAGAGCGGAATGAAATATGAAAACTTCATGCAGAAGTATGTGCTCCAGCCTGCCGGATGCTACGACATGCACATTGCCGGCACTTACTTAAAGGACCGCCGCCCTAACGAGACGAAGTACTACATGCACCAGGGCAGCATCCCTGTGTATGAATACAACAACAGCGGCAGACTGGTAGAGAAATGCTATGGAGATACCGACCTTCCACGTCTCTCGGGTGCAGGTGCCTGGTGTGGTTCGACTGCAGAGTTGAGCCGCTTTATTGCCAGCATCGATGGTTTGCCACATGTCAAGGATATCCTCAGCAAAAAGAGTATTGAGTTTATGACGCGGGAGCAGGCTGACCACCAATACTCTATCGGCTGGAACTATACACCAAAGAGCAACAAACCATGGATTCGTACAGGTTCGCTGGCAGGCACATCAGCCATCGTCCTGAAATATCCGGATAACCAATGCTGGATTCTCATCACGAACACATCCACCTGGAAGGGACATGGTTTCTCTAACGATACTATGGCTTTCTTCGAGAAACTGAGAAAGAAATATATGGCAAACATGCCAAAGAAAGACTTGTTTATCTAAAAGAAAATCAGTTTATAGAGAAAGGAAAAAGTCCCTGGAGAAAGAGAACTTCTCCAGGGACTTTTTTTTTCTACTTTATTATCTTATCTATTATCTGTTTATATCAACATGAAATATGCCTTTTAGAAAGTATATTTCAAACCTACCTGACCACGCCAGCGACTGTAATAATCGCTATAGCTCTTATATGCATAAGCACCGGTGAACTGGTAAACACCGCCGCCCTGATAGTTGACAGGTGAATAATAAGTACCAAAGCCATCACCATAGGTATGACCCCAATCCTTGTTCAGGAGGTTGCCCACGTTGAGGATATCGAAGGTCAACTCGATGGAGTTAATCTGACCAGCTACCTTGAAGCTGTACTTCTGACCGAAGTGAACATCGAAATGATGCTCGAATGGCAGGTTATCAGCATAACGCTCGTAGTACTCGCCACGGTGCTTGCTCAGATAAGAATCGTCTGCAATCCACTTCTTCAGCATCTCACGCTGCATCTCCTCGGTGAGCTTATCGCCATGGTTATCACCAAACATGCGCTTGGTGAAGGTATTGTTGTTATACTTGGTCTCCTCGAAACGCATCTTGTCAATCTGTGCATCGGTTGGGATGTAGAACAGGTCATTACCCCTGGAACCATCCTCGTTCACGTCACCATAATAATAATAGGTGTAAGGTGAACCGCTCTTAGCCTGGTAGATGACACCCAGGGTTGTCTTCCACTGCTTCTGATGACCGTAGTCGATGTGGTAGTAGGCAGAAGCCTGGATGCGGTGAGGCACGTTGTAGGCAGAGTTACCCACCTCCAAATCGTTGCAGTCACGATGAGTATATTGATAGGTCCAGTTACTCTTAGCCACAGAAGAACCACCATTGGCAGCACTGCGAGAACGGGTCCAGGTGTAGCTTGCCATCAGGTCGAGACCGAAGTCGAAATGCTTCTCTGCCTTCAGAGAGAGGTTGATGGTATGACCCTTCGATGTATTGCCCAAGGCATAGACACCTGCGATAGGAGTACCCTTCACTACGCTCTGATAGAGCGGACGGTTGTCCCACTCGTAACCATACTTCTGAGAGAAGGTTTCACCACTCTGCTCCTGAGCCAGATTCTTATAGAGAATATCATTCAATGTCTTTGAGTAGATGGCCTCAGCAGTCCAGTCAATGCCCAACAGTTCAAAGTCGAAACCGAGGTTAAGACGGAGGTTCTGGGCAAACTTGAAGTTCTTGCTGCAAACGGCAATATTCTGGTTACCGGCGGTCACCTTCATCTTATCGGCATTGGCGTTCTGCTTGCTTGGGTCGAGGATAAGCTCCAAGCCCTTGGTAGAAGAGCTGTTGCTGTCGTATGAAGAAAGCTGCAGACCTGTGCCTGAGAAGTTGTTGCTTACCCAAACGAATGGGATGCGGCCGGTGAAGACACCTGCACCACCACGGAGGATGAACTTACGGTCGTTGTTAATGTCCCAACGGAATCCCACACGTGGAGAGAGCATTGGAGAGAAGTTGAGCTTATCGTTGGTCTTCATGCCCCAACCCATCTTCTCAGACAAGGCGTTGAACTCGGCATTCTCCATCGGAGTATCAAAGAACACCGGAATATCCAGACGGAGACCATAGGTAAGAGTGAAATTGTTGCTGGCATTCCACTTATCCTGCGCATAGAAACCGAACTGACCAGATGAGAACTCAGAAGCCCAGTTAGGGTCGCCGGTTATACTTGTATTAGCCTGTCCATATAGATACTGGTTCATGTAAGCCTTGTTAGGATCCAATGTTCCAGCCATGTAATCATCGTAATAAGCCTTGAAGTTGTCATAACCCTTGAAGGTATAAGAACCGAACTTATCAGAGATGAACATGTTCTTGAAATGGTAGAACTCATTGTGGGTACCGAAAATGAAGGTATGGTTACCACGAAGCCATGTCAGGTTGTCCTCAATGGTCCAGATGTCCTGGTTCAGGTAGTTAGCCTGAGAGTTGCGCTCCGTACCGATGTTCACCGTACCGCTACCTACACCTGTGATGGAAATCATAGGGAGATTGGCCTTGATATCACGGCTATCGCGTACTCTTACGAAGCTGACACGTGCCTCATTGCTCACACTTGGAGAGAATCGGCTCTGAAGCTCAGCGATGAACGAGTTGGTATTGCTCTTGAAAGGATAGCTGTAGGCATAGGTGTTCAGGCTGGATGCACTGCCGCCGCCACTCAACTGCTCTGCCTTGACCAGACTCCAGCGGATGGCAAATTTGTTGAACTCGTTGATGTTCCAATCGAGTTTCAAGCCCGCCTTATCGCTCTTGGTGTAGATATCCTGGTTGCTGAAGTAATCATTGAAAGCCACACCCTGCTTCTCAGCCATCTTCTGCAACATATTCATGATGTCCTTCGCCTGCTCGGTATTCACCTTCGAGTTACCGGAATCCACGCCATAGAGGTTAGGATACTCCTTGTTGGTACGCTCGTAGTTGGCGAAGAAGAAGAGTTTGTTCTTGATGATAGGTCCACCCAGGGTGACACCCATGTTGTACTGAGTCTGCTTCTGATACTTAGGCGCATAACCCGTACCATCGAGGTAAGGATACTTGGTACCGATAAGGTCCTGGTTGTAGCCATAGTAATAGGCAGAACCGTGGAACTTGTTGGTACCGCTCTTGGTGATGGCATTGATGGCACCACCGGTGAAACCGCTCTGTCGCACGTCGAAAGGAGCCACAGATACCTGAATCTGCTCGATGGTCTCCATAGATACAGGCTGAGCACCCGCCTGACCGCCATTGTTACCGCTGGGAGCCAGACCGAACACGTCATTGTTTGCCGCACCATCAATCATGAAGTTATTGTATCGGTTGTTGGTACCGGCAAACGACATGTTACCCGAATTGGTAACCGTGAGCTGAGGGTTCAAGCGAGCCACATCGGCTATACCGTGGGTTATACTAGGCATATTGTTGATCTGCTCTGCCGTCATACTGGTAGCAGCACCTGTACGGGAAGCTGCAAGACCCGCCTTACCGGAAACCACCACTTCCTGGAGCTGGTGGGCATCCTCCTGGAGCGAGCAGGAGATATTCTCCGTTTCACCGAGGCTCAGACTGACATTGTTGAAAACCTTGTCCTTATATCCGATATAAGAGATACTTACCTTGTAAGGACCACCTGGACGCATACCCTGAATAGTATAGCGACCATCTACATTTGTTACAGCACGATACACAGTACCAGATGGCTGGTGTGTAGCAGTAACTGTAGCACCAATAACGGTTTCGCCATTGGAAGAAATCTTACCACTAATGCCCGAAGTGGTAATCTGAGCCATTGCCGAAGTCACCACGAAGGCGAGCAAAGCCAGAAGTAGTTGCAATCTTTTCTGCATATTGTTTAGATTCTTTTGTGAATAAATAAAGAGAGAACCGCGCACCTCGTACCGTGAGCTTAACTCCCTCCTAAAACTGATTTTGCTGCAAATATAACTAAAACTTTTGAAATGGCAAGCGAAAAACAGAGAAATATAATGTTTTATACCAAAAATATGCAAATAAACGAAAAAAAGGATGCACTTCCCTCGAGAAAGAGAAGTGCATCCCATATCAAGTTAAAAATAAAAATCTTACGATTAGTCTTTGGTATAGAAGATACCACCACCAACCTGAATCAGGTTCTTGAAAGATGTACGATAACCAATGACGGTAATCTTGTCACCTTCCTTTAGACCAAGCTTAGCAGCCTGCTTCTTCTCACCATTCCATCCGGTAGAAACGCCATATACATAAACCTCGCCGGTTTCATCCTTCAAGGCAAAGTTGCCATATTCGTTCAAATCGAACTTGGTATTCGCCTCGTTTGACTTCACAATCGTTCCAGAGATGCGGTAGAACTTCTCCTTGCTCTCAGCTGCATTGCGGAAATCTGCTACCGAAATCTTCTGCAATGAAGAAGCGGCATAAGATTCTTCATACTGAGCGCCCTTGGTCTGTGGCAGACCCTTGAAAGAAGAACGAGCTGCTACGAGTGTGATGATATCACCCACCTTCAAGCCTAACTTCTCGAAATCACCAGCCTCACCGAGACCATAAACGGTGGTTTCACCAGAATAGTCGGCAATGATAAATTGAGGTTTATTAGGATTGATGATCTTGGTAATGACACCCGTCAGGCGATACTGTGCTGTACCCTCTTCTGCAGCGTTGAACTCTGCAATGGTAAGAGGAACGATAGAACCTTCCTGTGTGATAGAAGCTGTAACAGTAGAGCTCTGCTTACCCTTGGTAGATGTAAAACCAATTTTTGTAGAGCGGGCACCACCTGCATTAGCGTTGGCATGGAAAGAAACTACTGCCTCTGTGCCCTTGGTTACGATACCCTTAACAGACAACCAGCTCTGGTCTGCCTCAGGGATATCAACAGTTACGCCTTCGCCCTTTACAGTCAAGGTAACCTTGAAGTCCTCACCAGCCTTGCTCAAGGTAGCCTTATCGAGTTCTTCAACCTTGATCAAAGACTTGGTATAGCTCAAAACAGTTACATTCTTCAACTGAGGAGTACCCTGGTAAGTATCTCTTGGACCCTGGATAGTAACCTCATCACCCTCTTCCAGTTTCAGACTGGAGAAGTTCTTGTCACTACCGTTGGCATCAAGCGTACCATAGACATATACCTCACCGGTGGCATCCTTGATATACCAGTTACCATACAAGGTATTAGAAATCCTGGTCATAGTACCCTTAATCTTATAAGTCTCACCATCATTACCAGCCAAAACATCTGCACAGGTAGAGTATGGAGGATTCAAGACGCCTTGAAGAATGTTGACACGCTGAATCTCATTATCACAAACAAACTGTAGCATAGTTGAGTTTGCGCCCTTTGTTGCCTCGGCAGAAACTGTAACAACAGTCTCGCCAGCTTCACCAACAGTAGGAGTAACTTTCAGCCAAGTAGGGATAGAGTCTTTCTCTGCAGTCTTTTCCTTTTTCTGACCGTCAGCATCCGTGTACGTGTACTTGTACTTGGTCATACAAACGATTTTCCAGTCAGAAGCGGCATTAACCTTGAATGATGCACTACCACCCTCCACAGGAATGGAAACAAATGACTGTGACACCTGCACCTTGCCGAGAGTATCCAAGGTCTGGTCGTCGTTACAACTTGTAAACAATGCCAAGATTGCAACAAGTGCGGTAAATAAATATTTTAGTTTCATATAAATAATCTCTTAAATGAATAACACCTAATATTAGAAAATATAACGGAGACCCACTGATGCATACCAGCACTGACCGATAGCGTGATTTGGTACGAAAGTCTTAGTGTTACCATTGATTGACTTTGGTGTTGAGAAGGTAGCATAGCCATCCTTGTCATAACCTTCATATCTCAAGATGCGTGGATCTGAACCTATCTCAGGGTTCAAGTACTTCATGACGCCCCAACTAGAGTTAAAGAAGTTGAGTACGTTCTTCATATCGAAGCTCAACTGGATAGTATTGGTGTGACCTGCCACATCAAACTTGAAGTCGTGCTTGTAGCTGAAGTCGATGCGATGTACCCATGGGCTGTAAAGGCTATAAGCCTCTGCATACTCGCCCTGATGATTCTTCAGATAGCTATTATTATGAACATAATCCATGAATCGAGTCTTGTCGTCCTCTGTTTTGAAACGGAACTCATTGTCAGCTACCTGCTGGTCGGTTGGGATATAGATAGCATCATAGTTGTAACCATCAGCATTGATATCATTTACCATCATGTAAGAGTAGTTGTAACCACCACGCCATGCCTCATAGATGAAGCTATAGTGGTTGTTGCTCTTGTCGTGGATTGTTGCAGAAGCAATGATACGATCTGGAGTTACATTCTGTCCGTTGTGCAACTTGATGTTGTTAGGACCATATACTGTAGAGATGTAGTTCAATACAGAAGATGCGTTAGAACCTGGAAGTGAAGTTACCTCCTTAGATACAGTATGAGTATAGGCAGCCATCAAGTTCAACCACTCCCATGGCTGAGCATTTACCTGTGCAGAGAAAGACCAACCATAACCACGGCTTGTGTTCTCAAGTACATAAGCACTTGTACCTACAGAAGAACCCTTAGGATATATAGGACGGTTGTCTGCACCATTGAAACGTGGGAAGCCCTTTACATCCTGTACACTCCAGTCGGTCAATGTAGCTGCATTCAATGTCTTGTTGAAGATACCCTCAACAGAAACAGACATTGGGAATGACACAGGAATCTGATAATCGACAGCGAAAGATGTCTTCCAAACCTGTGGCAACTTGAAGTTTCTATCTACAGCAGAGATTGCTGAAGGAACAGAACCCTCTTCAGGAGTGATGTTCTCTGGGTAACCCATAGAAATCAACTTGTCACGGAGAGCTGCTGCTGTTGGCTTACCATCCTTATCAACAACCAGACCACCTGCAAATGGAGTCATATCTACACCCTCTTTCTTACCTGTCTGAGGATTCCATGCCTTGGTTGCATTCAGCTGTGCCTGATACTGTATCATACCAGAGTTGGTTGGCAAGTTGGTGAAGAATACCAATGGCAAACGGCCCTGGAAGAAACCAGTACCACCACGGAACTTCAATGTCTTGTCACCAAATACATCATATACGAAACCGATACGAGGAGAAACAGTCAAAGAGCTGTTTGGCCACTTGCCAGAGTCGATGTGACGACCGTTATAGTCGAGACCGAGAATGGCATTGTTAGTCATCAAGTCAGAATTGTCGAAGAACAGACCATCCAGACGAAGACCATAAGTCAACTTGAACAGAGGAGTCATCTGCCACTCATCCTGAGCGTAGATACCAGCCTTGTTATACTGTACGCGGGCAGCAGGATTGTTGTTGCCACCATAACCATAAGTCAAACATACAACCTCTGGAATACCACCATTCAGGAAGTCGTCGAGACTCTTGTAACGATAGTAACCAGTACCATTACGCTGATAAGCATTGTCAGCCATCTGGTGCTCATAGTTGAGACCGGCGATGATCTTGTGCTTACCGAGATAGTAAGTTACATCGTCCTTGATATTCCATACAGTATTGTGTACGGCATTGTTCCAGGTAAACAACTCATAACCCAAAGCCATGTAGTTGTTGGTACCATCAGCATCAGCAGTTCCATCTACACTCTTCTGTCCGCCATCGAGGATATCGATGAATGGGAACTCAGAAGAATTGGTGTAACGGCTATCATCCAACTTAGAGTATGTGAACAGGAACTGGTTAGACAGATTATCTGTGAAACGGCTGTTCAAGTCAACAGTCCAAGAGTTGACGAGGTTGTCATTGGCATACATACTGTTGGCAAATGACATAGAGTACTGAGACATACGGCTACCAGAAGCACGTGTACCACCATCCATAGATGATGCGTTAGGAGCCTGCCAAGAACGGTTCTTGGTATAGTTGTAGCGTACAGCCAAGTGATGCTTGTCTGTGATGTTCCAGTCAACACGGAAGAGGAGTTTGTAGTTGCTCTCGTCTGCAGGGAAGTTGGTCCATGAACCTGTATCATAACCATACTTATCCTTTACGAAATTAGAAACTTTCTCCAAATCAGCAAGCTTGGTACGAGAGATATAGTTTTCAGCATCGCCGATACCATTCTCAGAACCTCTCCAGCGATTTACCACTGTAGGAGTCTTGACCATTTCACCGTTAGCGAAGAAGAACAACTTGTTCTTGATGATAGGACCACCGAGAGAGAAACCCCATGTAGTCTGCTGTTCCTTCTCACGTGCACCAGAAATCTGCTCACGCTCGATAGCATCACCACGCATGTTCTCATTCTTGTGATATACGTAAGCGCTACCCTTGAAGTTGTTGGTACCAGACTTGGTAATCGCATTGACACCACCACCTACGAAGTTAGTCTGACGAACATCATAAGGAGAGATAACAACCTGCATTTCCTCGATAGCATCCAGAGAGATAGGAGCACCACCACCAGGAAGCTTTGAGCTCAAGCCGAAGTTGTTGTTGAAGTTTGCACCATCCACAGTGAAGTTGGCTGTACGGCCATCAGCACCTGCGAATGACATTCCGTTTCCACCATAAGGAGAAAGACGGGTGATATCTGTAATGCTACGGCTAACGGTTGGCATGTTAGCAATCTGCGCATTAGAGATATTGGTAGAAGCACCTGTCTTCTCTACACTAAACTTTGAGCCCTTGGCAACAACTACAACTTCGCCAAGTTGCTTAGAATCCTCATCAAGAGTCTCTTTCAAGTTGTAAGTTTCACCAAGCTGAAGCGTTACGTTCTTTACAACTTTAGTCTTGTAGCCAATGTAGCTAATCTTAACTTCGTAAGGACCACCGACACGCATACCATTAATAGTAAACATACCATCAATGTTGGTTACAGCTTTGTAACGAGTTCCTGAAGGAACGTGAACGGCTTCAATCGTTGCGCCAATCACGTCTTCACCACTAGCTGTTACCGAACCACTTAAACCTGATGTGGTAATCTGCGCCATGGCTGTGGTTACCATAAAGGCCAGCAAAGCCACTAATAAATGCAATCTTTTCTGCATACCTTTTATTATATAAAATTATTAAAACTTGGGGATATAACCCCCTCTTATATCAGGGCAAACGCATTAAATTGCGCTGCCCTCCAAAAGTTTTGACAGGTACTCTTCATCCCAGCCTGCCTTCAATCTTTTCAGGTTGAGACTTCCCTTGGTCGTCTTGTCATTTTTCAAGATGGAGAGGACCATTTTGCTTATGGTAGAGAAGTTCCTCGCTGCATTTTTGACTTTCTTACTTTCGTCTTCTCTGAAAGTAATGTCCAATTGCCAATGCAAGTTGTTTTCTATGGACCAATGTTGCCTAATGGCGCTTGCTATCTTTTCGGGGTCTTCATTACTTAAGGAAGTTATATAGTATCTTGTTTCCTCAGATGTTTCACCAGATGTCGCAACAGATCTTCTTGAGGTAATCCCGACAACAGACCTTAACCCAACAAACCTGTTCTTAAACATTCTCTGCATTATGTCCCCATAGCTTACAACAATGCAGGTTCTTTCTTCCTGACGACCATGTCCCTCATTAAAGGAATAATGTTTTGTCACTACATTACAATTGCCTCTATACTCATGCTCGTAAATCATGTCCTTAGCAAATTCGTAACTTTTCTTCTGATTTTCCTTCAAGGCGATAATATAGTCCCCCTTGCCTTCTATGATTTTCTCTGTTATAGAAGTTTGGCATCCCATAGCATCTATTGTCACAATGGCATTTGACACGTCTATAGCACTAAGCAACTTGGGAACGACCGTGATTTCATTTGTTTTTTCACCGACTTTCTCTTGCCCAAGTGATATGCTGTTGTCTGCTGACCAAGCAGATACGATCCATGTGCGGAAGTCAGCTTGACCAATAGTGTGCTCGGCATCACACTTGCTTGATCCACGCATAAGCTTGCCATCAATGGCAACAACACCTTTGACTTCCCCTACAATTTCTCTAACCCAGTTTCTGAAGATCTCTTCAAATCCTTTTGGATCAAAGATAGAAAAGAAACGATTGAAGGTGTCATGGCTTGGAATAGTCTCCAACCCCTGCAAACGCTTTTTGAAGAAGTCTAACTTACTTTTTCCAAACTCTGCAATTTCGTTCCAAGATTGAGCTCCTGCAATTACCGCAGCGATTGTAATGTAAATGATATGTTCCATTTTATGGACAGTTCGACCCGCAACTCGTGGGTCGGCTATTTGTTTAGATAACTTAATAATGCTCATTTTGTACCTTTTATTTGTTAATTATTTCTTTACAAAGGTACAAAAAATATTTCATATATACAAATATATAATGTTAATATTCAGTAAGTTACAACTGCACAACGCAGATGTTAACGAATAAAATATTTAATGCGTCTGCCCTGCCTCTTATATTGTTATCGGTTGCAAAAGTAATAAAAAAATTGCTTTTATTTGTTACAAAAGCATGAAAAATAGTGTTTTATAACATAAAAAAAATCTGCGTTAAGCAAATAACGCAGATTTCTTTTAATTTGTTATTTATAGCGAGGGATTGCTTATAGTTTTTTCGGGGGTTACAAGCGGGGGACTGACCTTTTATGACAGGCGATGGAATCGCCTGGAACGGAGGCTAGGCGCTCTTACTCCTTTCGCTGCCAGATGCTCATCACCTTGCGACGGATGGCTACGATGTTCAGGATAGAAACTATCAGGAACAGGAGCAGACCTAGGGCGATGGCTGGGAGCATGGTGCCCTCGTCGATATCAGGGAAGAGGGTTTCGATGAAGCCCATGTAGTAATCGCGAAGGAAGAAGAGGATGATCCACGCGATGATAAGTACCACGATGTTCAGCGCGATGGTGAGCACCTGATATGGCTTTGCTACATTGTTCGGACTGTAACCTATCAGAAGAAGATTCTCTAACTTAGAAGAATTCTTCTGAACCAGCAGATAGATGCTGAGCATCAGAATATAGAAGCTCAAAACGGAGATAACCAAACCGATAATCATCACCATCGATACCATCATGCGGAGGAAATAGGTAGTCTTCTCTGCATCCAGCTTGTCTGTCTCTACCTCATAACCATTATCATCCAGGTATTTGGTGATGTTCTCGTCTCCCGGGTTTCCTACCTCTACGATGAGGCGGTTAGGATCGCTCTTCTGGTTTGGAGCGAATTCCTGGTTGCTCCAGTCCATGAATGCCTGTGGAACGAGGATGGTGTTGAGTCGCGAAGAGAAACCGATTACCTTTCCCTTGAACTGCTCTTTCTTGCCACCAGCCTGAATCTGGATATTGAAATCAATCATGCCCATCAGTCCATCGCTGATTTTAGGAAGCGAATGACTCTGGGCGAAACCGAAGTTATACATATTAATATAGGTACGCGGGAGGATGATTGGCACCTCCTGAGTTCCCGGCGTATATTTCCAGTCCTTGAGCGGCACATCAACAAAACCGTCAGGCACACTCTCGAAGAAGAGTTCGCTGTTCAGAACGTTCACGCCGTTTACACCCATCTGGGCATCTACCTTATATTCAGTAGAGGTGAATTTTCCTATCTTCTTTACAAACTTCTGGTCTCCGATTTCATCGATTTCAGAACCCGAGAAGGTATTGGAACGGCCGCTGATGGTATTTCCCATACCTATCTTCTTGCTCATGATGAGGTAGTCGGCTTTCATGAAACTGTCTTGCTGAGTGAAGACAGGCAGCACGTCTTTATAAAACTGAAAGCCGAAAAGAACGATGAGCATACCGAAGAGATTGGCGAAGGCAAAGCCCGCAAACTGAGGTATGCTGATATGCTGACGCAATAATTTCCAAACGAGATTCATTTTAAATTTCGAATTTATAATTTATAATTTTCAGTTTATAGCAAACTTGCTATTAACTATAAACTGTCAACTATTAACTTTACTAAAGTTTAAACACGTGCTCGTAGGGCAAGTCCATGTGCTTACCGATACTGGTTACGATGACGCCAGCCCCCTGCTCCTTCGCTTCGGTCATCATGATATCTGCCATGATGCCAGAATTGTTGTCGTCGAGGTGACTGATAGGCTCATCAGCCAGAATGAAGTCGAAAGGCTGACAGAGCGCACGCATCATTGCCACACGCTGCTGCTGTCCGAACGACATTCTGCCGATTTTGGCATCTACCTTATCAGCAATACCGAGCATATCAAACCATTTCTGTATCTGCTCACGCGTCTTGAATCCGGTTATCTTGTTCTTAATTTCTACATTCTCCAAGGCAGTAAGCTCAGGGAAGAGACGGAGTTCCTGAAAGAGATGGCTGATGTGACGCTTGCGCATCTCTACCCAGTCTTTCACCTTGTAGTTGGCGGTAACATCATTGTCGAACATCACGCTTCCGCTGTAGTCGTGACGATAGCCGAGCACATAGCTGCAGAAAGTACTCTTTCCGCTGCCACTCTCTGCCTCGATAAGATAAAGATGACCTTTCTCGAAGGTAACATCCTGCTTCCATATCTCCGAATCCAGGTCGTTGCGCTGGGCAAAAACCTGTGGGAGAACGGAATGAAGCTGAATCTTTTCCACTTTTTTTATGTTTAATGTTTAATCTTTTACCTTTAAAATTAGGACTTTTTTGGGGGACTAGCGATAGAATCGCTAGGAACGGGGGCGCAGAGAGAGAGGGAGGGGTAAGGTTCTTTTTACCCTTTTACCTTTTTACCCTTTTACCTTTAAAGTATAGACCACCGAAGTAAGATTTCCGAAGACTGGGGTAAGCAGACCGGTTACGGTAGAGATGGCATCATCCTTGCCCGAGCCGTCACTACCAGAACTCTTGGCGAGATTGATGACCATTGCCAGTTTCTGACCGACGATGAGCTTCTGAATCTTTGCATCTATCGGATGATTACTTGGTTTCACGGCATATTGCGCCATCAGCTGATCGCTTCCGCTAAAGAACTGCTTGTCATCCGTCACACCGAAATAGAACGAGGTTTTGCCATCGGTATAGAAGTAAGCATTCTTTCCCCAATTGGCTATCTTCGCACCAGCCGGACATGAAGTTTTCCAATAATCAACATCGCCCAACCACTTGGCATGCGACAGTTTAGCAGCCATCGTCATCTGCATATTGTTATCTGTAAGCGAAGGCATCACGATAGCCATATCTCCATCCACACTACGGATGATATTATCCATATCGATGGCCTGGTTGATACCCATCAGGAGGGTCTGAAGGCTGCGGTTGCTCTGCATCATCGGCAGGAACTGCTCGCCCTTTACGTTCATGAAGATACCCGCCAGGGCATCAGCAGGCATCGACTTAACGTAGCTGCCTTTAATCGGACGATAGGTTTGAGCCGCCTTCTTCAGGGCCTCATCTATTTCTTTATTAAAGGAGAAGGTTTCTCCCTTCACCTGCAGGATACCGTCTTTTACGTCCATCTCAGCAGCAATCACTACCTGCGAAGGGTCGGTATCTTTAGGCGTGCCAAGGGTAAATGGAGCAACGAACTTCTCCGGCAGCGCCTGAGCCTGAGCCACCATAGCCATAGGCGAAGTGATGGTTTCCAGACGTTCAAACATAGGCGATGCGGTAATACCTTCGTCCTCATCAGCCTTCAGATATTTCACCATCTGCTGCTGGAGCTGGGCCTGCGCATCGGCTACAACCGGTCCCATAACGAGGAGTGCCTGATCAGAAAAGCCGACCAGCCACGAATTTTTCAATACAGAGAAATGAAAGCCTTTGCGCTCCTTCACCTCTGTAGCGATATGCTGTTTGGCAAGCGAAGCAAGCCAGTCTTCCACATCGCCCTCATCGCTCACCTTGGCACAAAGTCCGAGGTTGCCATCAGCACTCTCAAAGAGGAATATCTTCTCTGAGATGTCGATGCCACACTTCGATGCATCCTCAACGTGCAGCAGAGACTTGAGCATTCCCGCCTTGTCTTCATCGCTTTTGCCGGATGCCATCTGCTGCATGTCAACAGAGATGAGCGCAGTACTTTTCTTTGGAATGGCATTGAGATAGTCAGTGCCCGAGCATGAGCTCAGCAATCCCAATACGACAGCCAAGCACATGAACATCAAACTCTTATACAATCTTTTCATCACACTAGTAAATATTATAAAGCTCTTGCCAGATGGCACATGTTGACAGCCACCAATCCTGCTGTTTCCGTACGGAGGCGACTGGTGCCAAGCGAAACACTCTCATATCCGTTTTCCAGGGCCAGTCTCACCTCATCGATAGAGAAATCGCCCTCAGGTCCTACCAGCACGGTGATGTCATCGGCACCCTCCTGGGCTGCTCCGGCAGAATCATCAGCTGGGCATGACTTGGAAATCTCGGCAAAAAAGTCTTTCTTTTCTATCTCCTCATAACAATGACAGATAAACTTTCTGCCATTGCGGGGAGTAGTAATAAAATCTTTAAAGTTCTGCAGTTCGTTGACCACAGGTTTCCAAGCCTTGTGGCTCTGCTTGACGGCAGAAACCACAATCTTGTCTATGCGGTCTATACGGATGACCTTGCGTTCAGAGAACTTGCAGTTGAGGAAAGAGATTTCATCGAAGCCGATTTCCGTAGCCTTCTCTGCCATCCATTCAATGCGGTCCATCATCTTTGTCGGGGCGATGGCCAGGTGAATGTGTCCGCGCCAGGCAGGCTGCTGCGGCATAACCTCCTTCACCTCATAGATGCACCGTTTGTTGGTAGCCAGCGAAACTTCTGCACGGTAGAACACCCCCTTGCCATCCATCAGGAACAATTCGTCCCCCGCCTGGATACGCAAAACCCTGAGTGCATGAGTAGCCTCTTCCTGAGGTAGTTCTGTCTGTGTAGCCGCATCTGGCACATAGAAAAATCTAACTTCTTTCATTTCCTCTTATTGTTACTTTTTCTTCTTATTTTTCTGTTATTCCGTAAGAATATCCTTTAATTATTCACTTTTTTTGCCTTTGCGGCGCTCTATCTCATCACGAATGGCTGAGGCTGTTTCGTAATCTTCTTCATTAATGGCACAATCCAATGCTTTTTCGAGCATCTGGTCTGGCAAAGCCGAAATTGGTACCGCACAAGAAGCCGAACTCATATCATTTTTATTAAAAGGAGTAGAAATTTCCTTTATAACCAGCTCTGTTGTATACATTTCTATATCCGCAGCCACAGACAACAACACAGCCTGGTCAGTCTTGATGCTCATACGTTCATTTGTGATTTTATTCACAAGAGTAGCATATACTCCCCTCTCTGGCGTAGCATCGAATTCGAGATAGAAATCGTCTACATTTTGCCTGTCAAATAGTGTCCAAAGTACAGAGATCACATCATTTTTAAAATCAGAAGTTTTCGAATTACATGCCTTCAGCTGCTCTGCTACATAATCATTAGTCATAATAGACAAAGCTCTTTTTTCGGATTCGTCTACCAAACTAATAATACATGTCCCGGAAGCTTCCGGAATGCCAAAGCAGGCAGCGAGTTTAAGTTTGTACAATATCATTATGTACCCTTTCTTTATTTAAATTTATTTATATTCTTACGTAACATTCTGTTTTTACTCTCGCGTTGAGTATGACCTTTTTCTTCCTTATTTCTGTTCTTTCTTCGGACGGAAGAGGACAGCAAAGGCTACTGCTACCACGAGCGCATAACCGGCAAAGATGAACCAGCAGGTTTTCCAGTCACCCATCAGGTAGCCATCATCTGTCCAGTGGCAGTAATGGTTGATGACCATACCTGCGAGAATGGTTCCGATAGATGCTCCCAGACCATTGGTCATCAGCATGAACAGACCTTGAGCCGATGCTCTTACCTTCACATCACATTTCTGGTCTACAAACAGACCACCCGACACATTGAAGAAGTCGAAGGCTACACCGTAAACGATGCATGAGAGGATGAAGAAGGTAACACCCGGAAATGCAGGATTGCCCAATCCGAAGAAACCGAATCGCAAAACCCATGCCATCATGGCGATGAGCATCACAACCTTGATGCCATAACGCTTCAGGAAGAACGGAATGAGAAGGATGCAGAGCGCCTCGGCTACCTGAGAGATGGATACCAGGAGCGTAGCATTGTTAGCTGCAAAAGTATCGAGCATCGCAGGATCGCCCTTGAAACTGGTAATGAACGGAGTGGCATAGCCATTGGTTACCTGCAGACTCATACCGAGCATGCAAGAGAAGATGAAGAACATCGCCATCTCACGGCTCTTGAAGAGTTTGAAGGCATCGAAACCCCATGTCTCTACCCAGCTCTTTGTCTCTTTCTTCACGATAGGACAGGCTGGCAATGAGAAGCAATAGAGGAAGAGAAGAATGCTGAGCACACCCGATACCAGAAACTGATAATGAGTATACTGGAACTTATGGGCGTTCTCGCTCAACAGGAACGAGAATGAACCGTTGTCCCAGGTAGCACAGTTCACAATCCACATCGTGAGGATGAAGCCCACGGTTCCGAACACACGGATTGGCGGAAAAGCCTTCACGGTGTCGAGCCCGTTGCTCTTCAATATACTGAATGCCGAAGTATTTGACAATGCCAATGTAGGCATATAGAAAGCCACGCTGAAGGTGTAAACGGCAATAAACATTGCCTCATTAGGAGTCTGACTAGCCTGTCCCATAACGAACAGACCTATCATGGCTGCTCCTGCCAAAAGGTGACAATAGCCCAAAAGACGTTGCGGCTGGATATACTTATCTGCCACAATGCCCATCAATGTAGGCATAAAAATAGATACGATTCCCTGTATGGTATAGAACCAGGAAATCTCGGCACCCATCCCAGCCTTGCCGAGATAGTTGCCCATAGACGTGAGATAAGCTCCCCAAACTGCAAACTCCAGGAAGTTCATCACTGCTAGGCGTACTTTCAGATTCATAGTTTAATGTCTTTTTATTATAAAATATTAGCTGCAAAGATACAAATTTTCGGGTAAAAAGCACACGATTTTGAAGATTATCCGCATGAAAGCTAGCATATTTAACAAATTATGTGTATTTTTGCAGCCGATTTCAACAGATATAAGAGAAAAGTAATATAGAAACAACAGATATGTTAGTAAAATTTTTCCTCACGTGCAATAAAATCGGGGCTTTCACGCTAGGCGGAGGCTATGCCATGATACCGATCATGGAACAGGAATTTGTAGACAAGAACAAGTGGATGGACAAGCAGGAGTTCATGGATATCATGGTAGTGGCTCAGACCACTCCGGGCATCTTCGCCATCGACATGGCGAGTCATATCGGCTATAAGCTGAAGGGAGTCTGGGGAGGCATTGTGGGTGCCATTGGCATCGCCCTGCCTTCTATCATCGCCATTCTCATCATCGCCATGTTCTTCCAGCATTTCAAGGACAATTATTGGGTGGGTAAGTTCTTCATGGGTGTGCGCCCTGCCGTGGTAGCACTCATTGCTGCGCCTTGCTTCAAGATGGCAAAGACGGCAAACATCAACCGCTACAACATCTGGATTCCCGTTGTCTGCTGTCTGTTGATTGCAGCTTTCGGCATCTCCCCTATCTACATCATCATCGCAGCCGGTGTGCTGGGCTGGCTCTACGGAAAGGTAAAAAAGTAAAAAA
Source organism: Segatella copri (assembly GCF_015074785.1). Classification (NCBI taxonomy): domain Bacteria; kingdom Pseudomonadati; phylum Bacteroidota; class Bacteroidia; order Bacteroidales; family Prevotellaceae; genus Segatella; species Segatella copri. Next base: position 528,898 of record NZ_CP042464.1, on the reverse strand, counting down.
ATAAAAAGGTAAAAAATATAGAGATTATGCTATTTCTGAAATTATTTCTGATATTTACCAAGATTGGTACATTTAATTTTGGTGGCGGATATGCGATGCTTTCGCTCATCCATAACGAGACGGTAGTGAAGAACCATTGGCTTACCAATGCTGAGTTTACGGATATTGTGGCTATCAGCCAGTCTACACCGGGCCCTATCGGCATCAACTGTGCCACCTACGTAGGTTATACCGCCTGCCTTCACGACGGCTATCCTACCTGGGCAGCCTGGCTGGGTTCAATATTGGCTTCGCTCTCCATCATGTGGCTGCCTTTCATCATCATGATTCTCATCAGCCGCTATCTGATTACGCACAAGGATTCTAAAATCGTAAAGGATATCTTTGCGGGACTCCGCCCTGCCATCATCGGACTGATAGCTGCTGCTGCCGTTCTCCTGATGAATAAAGAGAACTTCGGATCACCAACCGACAATCCGTTTGTCTTCGGAGCAAGCATCGTGCTGTTTCTGGCTGCTTTCTACTTCACAAAATTCAGAAAGACCAACCCTATCCTGCTGCTTTTCATCTGCGGTATCATCGGAATGGTTATCTTCTAAACATCGCCCTGCGGTCTGAACCAACGGCCTCCAGCCGATGGGTAAGACAAGGGGCTGATGCCTTCAGATAGGGACAAAAAAAAAAATTGATTGTCTCACGACAACCAATCTTTTATTAACCTTAATAATCTAATACCATGAAAAACACGATGCAAAGGTACAAATAATCTTGTAACCTACAATAGTTTATAGCAAAAAACTTCAAGAATTTAACTCTCCTTAAAAGTTTTACCATTCCAGTTAAATTTTCTTTGCACTTTTATTGCATTTACAGCCTTCTTATCGTCAGCAGACACGAAAGGTAAAGCCAAGCGCACTACGAGGCTGTTTTCATGTTGCAGGAGCAGAGCACTCACGATTTTGAGTTCAATTTTCCCCTTGAGTTCCTCAAACTTAGCCTCGCTCATTGTATCGGGTTTGGCTACAAGTCCGGAAGCCAGTTGCTGCAAAGATTTTCCATCGAAAATTCTGCTGGCATCCTGCTCCTGCCAATCCTGATTAAAGAGATAGAGTTCGCTCTCCTTCTCTACTCCGGCAAAAGTCTTCACCACGCAAAGCAGCGAATCGCCATTAGCCGATGGCAGTTTCTTCATCTGCAAAGTAGCGCTCTTACTCGTTCTCAACTGAGCGAAATCAGCAGTCAGCGTATCCATCACACTCGTTTCGCCTAACAGATTCTTCACTTCCGCCTTCACTCCCATCTCCTGCAGCTCAGTAAATTCCAACCACAGGTTGTGGTTGAGATAAGGCACAACAGAATCGGGCATCGAAACCAGCAAGTCCTTCATCGACTTAGCTTCCATGCCCAAGCTTGCCATCATCAGGCAAGCACATAATATATATTTTATCTTCTTCATCACTACAATTCCTTCGACCACTTCTTTCCCCAAGGAGTAAAGAGCCATGCAAGAAAGGCCAATGCTACTATTGAGCACACGGCAAAAGTTAAAGCTAATGTATTCATATATTTATCTTTTAGAAATTAACAAACCTATTATAAATAAAATGACAGTTAAGAAAACACCCCAAAATATCGCCCAGTAAGAATCTTCCTGATTGGTCTGAACTAAACCAAACAGAGCCGCCATCCCACCTAATACCATTACAGTAAAAGTGGATTTACTCATATCAAAGAAATACTTCACTACTGTTTCTCTGACAAACTTTGCCTTTTCCTTCTCTTCTTTTGCTGCCATATTTCTCTATTTTCCGACAAAATTACGGAAAATAAATGTAACTTGCAAATGATTTGCTCATTTTCTTTCGAAATTTAACCTAAAAAAGACGAAAAAGAGGAAAGCGCTTCATTACGAAACACTTTCCTCTAATTATCTAATCATTAATCGTACAATCTTCTTTCAGAAGAGATTTACTCCTCAACAGCAGCCTGCGCCGCAGCAATATTATCAGTATGGGAAGCCCTTTCCGTAGGTTACTCTAAACATAGGATAATATTTCCTTCTGTCTATGTAAAGGCTTTACACCTTATTATATTTATATACATATTTATATATATAGTTAATTCATTATCTATTTTTCATGAAATCGTGATGGATGATTACGCATTCTTTTTCTGCAACGGCATAGGCACATCCACATTTGAGTTCTTGCCACCAAGCATTTGGATAGTTTCCTTCAATGCTTGCACCTGTCCCTTTAGAAATATAATCTCCTGGTCTTTTGCATCAGCAAGGCTCTGTTGTCGTTTCTTATATAGGATTGCTGCATCCTCTTCCTGCGCCACGCCTACAGTTTCTTCTTTAGCAACGTAGCCTTCGCCGCCATTCTTCATGTATTTTGTTCCGCCATAGAAGAAATCCATAGTCACACCAAGAACTTCACAGATTCTCTCCAAGATGCCAGTCTTTACGTCTTGCACCTTAAATTGTTTACTAAGATTGGATTGAGACATATCCATCCTCTCTGCCAATTTTTGTATTCCAATATTCTTCTGCCCTAATATCTTTCGCAGTTCTATTCCATTCATTTAATTAATATGAATTAATTTATGTTAATAATTTACCAAATATTCATATTTTTATGAATGTTTTGGTATCTTTGCACTCGAAATAACGAAATAGTAACGTTCGTAAAACGAAATACGTTTGCAAATATACATAAAAAATACAATATGAGCAAGAATAACTTTGAAATTTTAACCGAAGTTTATTCTGGAACCTCAATAGGCGAAAGAATAAAAAAGAGAGAGCAGGTCATCAGCGACTACCTCAACGTGTATGGGCAACTCATCCTGAACAAGGTGCTGAAACCAACCCCTGTGATGGAACACCTTGCCAAGAAATACAACTTTTCTCGCTGTGGTGTCTTGAAGATACTGAAGGAAGCAGGAATATATCATGGGCGTTCAAATCCTGTGGTATATCCAAGTGAGTTGAACAATAAAACAGAAATTTATGGAACAGCGAATCGTGTTTGAGGACAAGAATGTCAGTTACAAGACATTTCTTGAAGACTTAGCTACTTTCCTGGCACCAAAGATTGCGCTCTTGATAAAGAATCCTCCAAAAAAGTATTATAGTGAGCGAGAAAGTATGAGAGTGTTCGGTTCTGGGAATGTGCGCCGTTGGATTAAGGAAGGCAAGCTCAAACCTTTTTCCAAGAGAAAGGGAAAGACAGAATACAAAGTCAGCGACCTTCAGGAGTTACACCGAAGAGAGCAAGACTACTTTTAAAGCAAAGAGCAATGTACAGAATCAAAAGATATTATCAAGTAGCAGAGAAGCAACCTTGGCTTATAGACCTCCTCGTGAAGTTGAAGCCTTCGTACTTTGCCCCTTGCCAAGGCATAGAAGAGTGCAAGCTTGCACTCCACAACCTAGGCGAGGACATAAAAAAGCAAGAGCTAAGTTGGAAAAGAGGAAAATTTCTCCTTTCCTACATACGAGACATAACAGAGAAAGACGATGAAATCATCATCAGCTACAAAGGCGGCAAGCCCTGCGTGTCTTTCAAAATAGAGGAATCAAAAGCCAAAGAATCATGAACATAGCAGACAATAGTTGGATTAAGTTGCCACGCAACTTTGTAAATTGGAGTTGGTACCATGACGCAAACATGGTGCAGCTATATCTGTACCTTCTTCTCAACGCCAACGTTTATGATGTCAAATACAATGACATCACCATCAAACGTGGCGAATGCCTTGTTTCCCTCAACCATTTATCTAAGGAAACTGGGATTTCATTGCAGAAGCTTCGAACAGGGCTCGCAAGACTCCAGCGCACCAAAGAAATCGAATATAAGAAGTTGCAGAACGGAAGAATCATCGTTCTTGTTGATTTCAACAAGTTTCAGCCTATCGGAATAGACGAGGCTGCTCCAGATTGGATAAAGTTATATCGCAAGATTTGCGATTGGGGTTGGTATCATGAGCCAAACATGGTGCATTTGTATGTGTACTTCATGTTGAAAGCAAAATTAGTCATAAACAACGACAGCAGAAGTGAAGCATGGCAGCTCAATTCCACCTTGCGTTTATTGACAAAAGCAACCGGCATTTCCGAGAAGAGCATCAGAACTTGTCTAGCCAGATTACAACGAACTGGCGAAATCTCGTATTTACCAGGGGTGGCACATAAGCAAAGCGTCATAACTCTCTGTAATTATGATAGTTATCAAGCTACAAAAATTTCAACTAACACAGTGCTAACACAAGAGAGGCACAATAATATAGAATCCGTGTCAGAACATAACAACTCACAAATATCGGCACAAAAAGAACGAGACATAACTCGCTGTAATTATGATAGTTACCAAGCTACAAAAATCTCAACTAACACGGTACTAACACAGGAGCAACATAGTTCTAACACGGTACTAACACAGGAGCAACATAGTTCTAACACGGCTTTAACAACACTAAAAGAATATAAGAATAAAAGAATAAAAGAAATAAAGAATATCGACGACGACATCGCGCACGTGCGTGAGGGGGATTTCGTCGAAGTTTTAGAAGTGACCGAGGTGGAGAAAGAAAACGAGCAAAAGAAATCAAACAAAGAAAATTTTGCCGACCTCGTGAAGTCAGAAACCACATGGTTAGCTGCCATTCAGAAAAAATACAAGCTCCTCACATCAGAGGAAGTGAAGAACAAAGTTGACGAGTTCGAGATTGAACTAGTCTGCCGTGGCAAGGATAAGCATGAGGATATGAAAGACTTCAAGTGTCATTTCTGCGACTGGCTTGAAAAGAATTTGAGAACTATCAACCAACCTCAGGCTTCCAACCGTTCCCCATCACCAACCTCAGAGCGTTGGAGCGGCGAGAAGTTTGTACCAAAAAGTTCGGAAGGAGGCATCTATGAAGGAAATTTCTAATATGGGGTTCACCCCAGAGCTGTGCTTTGAGCATCTGCGCTATCATTTCGCCCAAGAGGTGAAAAAGAGAGAGAAGTCTTTCGTTGCCGAACCATCCCAGATGGAAAGCATGAAAAAAGTCGCCTCGTGGTTAACAACCGGAAAGGAGCACTGCTGGCTTGTCCTCAACGGCATCACAGGCAACGGAAAGACCACCTGCGTGAAGGGGATGCGAAGCTTCATCAACTGCTGCAAGATTCCCGATCCTAGCAATGGAGAAGGCAGTGTGTTCAGCTCCAAGGCAGGAATCTGGCTAGTCACGGCTAGAGAACTCTACCAGATGTTCGTAAGTAACAAGCCCAAGTTTGAGCGATGCGCCAACACCTACATCCTCGCCATCGACGAGCTAGGAACGGAAGAAACGGACTTCTGCGAGTACGGGAACAGATACAAGCCCATCGAGCAGCTGTTGTCGTATCGCTACGACAAGATGCTCCCGACCATCATCACCACCAACTTGCCGATGGCAGACATACGCCCGAAATATGGTGACAGGCTTGCGGAAAGGCTCAACGAGCTGATGGAAGTGGTACACATGCCAGACATCAACTTCCGCAAGATTCACTAAAAAGCGTAAAAACAACGCTCAGGACGACTTTTCCGAGGCAAGCAATAAATTCCTCACAGAAACAAACAAAACGTCTCAAATCGCAAATAAAGCGGCAAAAATTAGGTTTTACATGGAAGAATACAAAACAATTTTGAAGAAAACAGATGGAGGACTGGATATTTTCAGCTATTATCTGGGTAAGGAGTGCTTGAAGAAAAAGTTCAAGAGCCCCTTCAGAAGTGGCGACAACCGTCCGTCCTGCCATCTGTATCTCAACGAGCCTCCAGGAGAGCAAGCCTACTACTATCTCCAGGACTTTGGCGACAGCAGATGTAGCGGCAACGCCTTTGCAATCGCTGCAAGGGTGCTGAACATGAGCATCCGCAATGATTTCAAGGCCGTATTGGAGAGAATCGACCAGGACCTGTGCCTGGGAGTCTTTGAGGAGAACAAGGGAAAGTACTCCTCAAAGCCCCAGTTCAACAGAGCTGCCATCAAGCAAGAAATCAGCAAGAACAAGACATCAAGTATCAAGACTTTCATGCCTGTCATACAAGAATTTATGTCTTGGGAATTAGAGTATTGGAACAAGTATGGAATCGATGTCAACACCCTACGTCGCTATCATGTTCACAGCCTAAGAAGCGTGACTTTCAATAAAGCCGACGGCAAGAGTTTCAACATATTTGGTTCCAAGGCCATCCCAGCCTACGGCTATTTCTTCAACGACATGAAGGGCATCAAAGTATATCGTCCTAAGGCAGAAAACAGATTTCTGTATGGCGGCGACCTGCCAACGCCATATGTGTTTGGATGGGAACAGTTGCAAGAAAACGGCGACATGGTGTTCATCACTGGTGGAGAAAAGGATGTCCTGTCCCTTGCTTCCCATGGCTACAATGCCATAGCATTCAACAGCGAGACGGCAAAGATACCTGCAGACAAAATAAAGCTGCTTTCCCAGAGGTTCAGAAAAATTATATTTCTTTACGATTCTGATACTACAGGCATCAAGGAATCCAAGAGCAGAGTGGAAGAGTACAATGGCAATTACAACGTTTTCAGATTGGAGTTACCTCTCAGAGGAACCAAACAAGAAAAGGACATTAGCGACTATTTCGCCTTAGGAAGAACGACACAAGACCTACAAAAGTTAATAAACAAGATGTAGGAACATCATGATGATAAAAGTAAATGAGTGAAACGAATAAATATTTAACAATCATGAACAAGCAAAAGAACGGAAAAGCACTGCATTTGGAACACGCAGCAGAAGAAATCTGCTTTGAGTCCTTGACAGTGAAAGATCAAGAAAAACTGCAAGAATTTGGCATAAATCCTTCCTCGATACCAGAAGAAGTATATTCCATCGACTGTAGCAGCTTGAACAGAGTGTGGCACGGAATAGGAATGAGAAACGTACACGGAGGCGTGGAGTTCATCAGCCTGACGGAGATGAAAAGACCAACGACAATTCATCGCAAGGGCATCACATTGCAACCTTCTAAAAAAGGCTCAGTCGCTAGTTGCTGCCTTTTTAGTAATTTCATGGACTATCTGGCCTATCTCTCTTTGTCGAAGGACGGCAAGATTGCACTCCCCAAGGAATGCGATTGCATCATCCTCAACCACCATTTCAACCTCTCTCACTTTCTTGTAGAAAGCGAGGAGTACGAGGAAGTGAACCTGTTCTTGCCCAACAGTTCAGCAGGAAAGGTGCTAACGAGAACCATCATGGACAGAAATCCGACCGCAGTGGACTGGTCGGGAAGTTACATACACTTTCAGAGCCTTCGCTCATACGCCTATTACAAGTTCATAAAAAACAAAGAGAGCCTATGAAAATAGTGGGAATAGCATTCGGTGTTGCCGTCATTGGCATCATCATCGCCTTCATCTACGAGATTAAGTTCACTTACAGAGATGGGGACTTATGGAAAAAGTAAATGCTATAAAACGCAAACCTTATGAGAAATAACGGAATCCTTAACATTGACGTTGCTAGGGCAGATTTGCCCATGCAACCAGAATATTGGATAGAAGAGACTTACGTATCAAGATACGAGAAACTTCTTAGAGTGATAGAAAAGAAGACCTCTTTTCTGCCATATCGCAACACAAAGGTCATCAGGGAAATTTCCTTTGAGGTTCCAGCATCCACCACACTGGAGCAAATAAAGGAAGTAAGTCTGGCATTTGAAAAAAGATTCAAGGTATCATGTTTTCAAATCAGCATAGACCGCTCAGTGCAGGTAGCCCACCTGTTGTTTGCCTGGATAGACATGGAAACAGGCAAGGCCGTCAAGCTCGATGTCAACACCTTGAAGCGTGCCACAGGTATGTTTCTGAGAAGACTTAAGCTTCCTCATCCCAAGGACTATGACAAATGGATAAGATATGTCCTTATCGATGCCTATGAGGAATGTCCAGATGTCTTCAAGCAACAATACAGGGCCATTTGCAAGGAAGACAAAGAGACTGAAAGCAGTTGCATTATCAGAGATGCCCTTGCCTATGCCGAACTTATGAGCAAAGGGCAAGCAAAGTAAAATAGCACCGAAATATTTCAAATAGAGTAGATGTAGGGGATTACTCCCCTACATCCTACTCTATTGTTCTATAAAAGCAATCTTTTCCCTTTTATACAGTGAGTAGGCAACACGTCCTACCAAGTCACCCTCATACCTTACCAATTCCTCATAAATGAAGTTATAGTGCTTTGCCATGCTGCCTATTGCTTAGTACACGTTCAAAGATAGCATTAATGCTATTCTCTGTAAATGTTTGACTATAGGTCTTACCTTGGACATGAGTGTCCACGGTAACCCCCATAGGTGAGACATTCTTGTTGTTCTGCCCTATCTTATATTTTCTCATCCTCTCGTTAGCCTTGAGGATTGTCTCTTCTGATACCTTACACATAATTTATGCCACAAAGGGACTTTATTAAATTTATTCCGCTGCAAAAGTACGACAAATAATTCTAATCTCCAAACTTTTATGAGTTTTAATGGCTTACAAACAAAAAACTCCTGATTCTCTCGAACCAGGAGCGCTGAACCTTATATATAATGATTTTGCAATTTAAACTACAGGATTTGCCATTAAACTATAGTGAATGGTCATGAAGCCAAGCCTTCTGGGAATAGCTTAGTCTATCCCAGTTGGTCTTAGAGCGTCTTCTTTTCTTTTTATTTCCACCACCAACTACCGCTTCCACGGTTTTCTTGCCGAGCCAACCGGCAAATGCCAAAGTTAATAAAGCCTCCATAATCGTAACGTTTTATTTGTTAATACTAAATGTTCCTACAGGGATGGCTGTAGCCGTGATGATTGACATATAGAAGATGCCATACTCTCCTGGCTCTGCCTCAGATGCTGGAATTTCCAAGAGATAGCTTTGGTTTCCATATTTATGACCTGTGAAAGCTACATATCCTCTCTTCTTGGTTTCTGCGCTGCCTATCAAGGCAGGCTTGAACTCCATCCATTGAATTCTTCTGTCCTTCTTTGATGCTTTGAAACGTACAATGCGGTAAATCTCCATTGGATCGTACTCGTTCTTCTCTCCCTTAATGAGTAAACGGATGCCATTATTTGCATTCTTCACGGTGTAGGCAGATTTGCCACCTGCGAAAGCAATGTCCATACCCTCTGCTCCTGCGAGGGTATTCACTGCATCGGCAGCTTGTCCTACTCCAGCTGCTGTTCCCATCACACGAACACCATTAATTATACCAGAAGCACTTCCAGATGTACTGGCCCCTATCATACCTCCTGCAAACCCCAAGTCTCCAACAGCTCCTGCTATCTTGGCAAATTTGCCGAATTTATTCTGATGCTTGGAAATCATTCCGTCCTCTTTTGGGAGCGCATCGAAAGTGGAATCACTTGTGAGCACGCAATAGCTGTTAATAAACTCAGGCTCTGGAGCCGTTACCTGTTGGGCAAATCCTGTGGAAGTTGCAGCCAACATCATCATTGATGCTAAAATTTTCTTCATATTACTTATATTTTAAGAACTTTTTCTGTTGCAAAGGTACAAAAAAGCATCGAAATATGCAAATAATTATATAATTATTTTGTTATATTACCAATATTCATATCTTTGTAGGCGAAAATAACTATATAGTCATATAATTATATAAAAATACAACGCAATTATGAAACATTACGCAAAGATTATTTCCTTCGCCAACCACAAAGGTGGCGTTGGTAAGACAACGACAACAGCAAGTATGGGTTCAATCCTTGCCTCCAAGGGTTACAAGGTTCTCTTGGTAGATTTGGATGCCCAGGCAAACCTCACGAGTTCACTCTTGAAGAAAGAGGTCACAACCACCATCTATGATGGCTTGAAATCCCAGTCCTCCACCTCCCTTTATATATATAAGGTACGTGAGGACATCCGTTTGGACATGATACCAGCCGATTTGAACCTAGCCCAGGCAGACTTGGAGTTGGCAGGAAAGATGGCGAGAGAGAGAATCCTCTCAGAGTTGTTGGAGAACTACAAGAGCGAGTACGACTACATCCTCATCGATTGCCCACCTTCCCTTGGGTTGCTCACCCTGAATGCCCTCACGGCATCCGACTATGTGATTATCCCTTTGGTAGCAGAAGTCTTGCCATTTAACGGATTGAAGATGATCTTCGACTTCATCAACCAAATCAAGAAGTTCCTCAATCCAAAGGTAAACATCTTCGGTATCGCCATCACTCGATGGGAAGGAACGAAGCTCAGCAAGAACATCGAGGAAGGTTTGAGAAAGCAGCTGGACGATTTAGTGTTCACGACAAAGATTCGCAAGAATGTCACCATCGCCCAGGCACCATTGGAGGCAACGAACATCGTTGACTACGACAAGAAGAGCAATGGCGCACAGGACTACATCGCCCTGACCGAGGAGTTTTTGGAGAGAATGGTATTAAACAATGTAACCATCAGCAAGTAGAACGTAAAATTAGCAGTTATGTCAAAGAGCATCAATTCAAACGCAATGGATTCCCTGTTACAAGGGTTGACAGGGAAGACCGAAGAACAGGAAGCTGTTCCTACACAAGAATGTCCTAGCGAGGCTCCTTCACCTACCAGGCGAAAGGAGAAACCACGCTATGAGGTAATCAGCACCATGGTTGATCCAGATGTGATGAGTAAGGTACGAACCATCGCCGACATCGAGGGAGTGGCCATCAAGGAAATCATCGGAGTTGGCCTCGATATGTTTATCCGCAAGTATGAGGAGCTTCATGGAAAGGTGCGTGTGAAAAAGCCCAGAAAAGGGGATATTTCCCAAATCTTCAACTCGTAGGCATCGTTCCCCTTCCTCCCAGTGCGGCAGCAGGTTTAATAATCTATACCTGAAAACACCGAGGGGTGAAAGGGGGCGAGAAGCCCCATTAACAAACGATACCACCATCAAGAACACCTTGACCCACGCAAGCGTATTCTCGGGGATAGGCGGAGCGGAGCTTGCAGCCTCCTGGATGGGATGGAAGAATCTCTTCCATTGCGAGATACAGCAGTTTCCAAGGCAAGTTCTTGACTATTGGTTTCCAAATTCAGAAAGTTATGAAGACATCACCAAGACAACCTTCACGAAGTGGAAGGGAAAAGTCGATGTTCTCACAGGCGGATTTCCCTGTCAGCCCTTCAGCTATGCAGGAAGCAGAAAAGGAGCGGAAGATGACCGCTACCTCTGGCCTGAAATGCTACGAGCGATTCGGGAGATACAGCCCACTTGGGTCGTTGCTGAAAACGTTGTTGGCATCACGACGATGGTACAACCCAGCAGTGTCACTGAAATGGGACGTTCAGACTTTCTCTTCGAAGAAAGTGTTGTATGTAGAGAAGAATACAGGTACATCCTCGATGCCATCTGTGAAGACATTGAGCGAGAAGGATATGAAGTCCAACCGCTTGTTATTCCAGCTTGTGCCACAGGAGCGCCCCATAGAAGAAACAGGATATGGATTGTTGCCCACCGTACAGACACAGGGCTTGAAACGTTGCAACAAGAAGGGCAAGACGGAGTTTCTGCCCCTGCACCTCCTCCCTACGCCTACAGCTGCGGAGGCGACCAAGTACACCACCAAGCTCAATTCCAAGAGCCAGATGGGAATGGGACTGACAGCCCTTGCCATGAACGGCAAGCTGCCATCACCGAAGAAAGTAGCAGAGGAAACCGGGGGTTCACAGGGTTCCCGTCAGTTCAACCCACTATATGCAGAGGAGATGATGGGCTTCCCTTCGATGTGGACGACCTTGCCATTTCTGAAGGAAAATGGAGAAAGGAATCCATAAAGGCATACGGCAATGCCTGGGTTCCGCAAGTGGCTTTGGAGATATTCAAGGCCATAGAAGAGTATAATAACAATTAAAGAACAAGACAGATGAGAAAATTTTTCAAAGACAACATTTGGCTATTTGCCATTGTCGCCGCAATCTTGGTCATACAAGGTATATTGGGCTATTACAGGAAGAACCAAGTTGCCGAAATGAACAGACTTTCCGGCAAAGAGAAAGTAAAAGGCCGTGACATATCACGTACCATAGATGAGTTCAAGTATAAAGGAAAGACCTACACCTTTGTCATCTATGAGAGAGGTGTAAACATGGAAGTAAGAGAACTAAAATAAGTTGCACAATGGAAAAAGTTGACATATTTGACCAAGAAATTGGCAGGGCAGCCATAGAATGCAACGGCAACCTTGTAGTGGTTTTCAATGGCAAGAAAGCATTTTGGTTCAAGGAACAAATCGAGAGTTTTGTAAAAGAGCATCCCGAAGCACCTCTTCCACTCTCTGTGTTTTGCGTGACAGTCTCGAAAGTAGGCGAACCTTGCAAGTACAAGAGCACAGGCAATTCCTTCAGTTTCGTGGCTAGAAGCGTTTCCCGCAGAGAAGCATTGTCGGAATATTAAGCAATACCAGAAATCAAGATGAAAGTCATATTATTACCAAAAAATGTTTGGGGATGCAAAGGAATAGATTGTTATAACAATATCCCAGAGTGCTATCCCCACAGAGCATTCTTCATAGAATGCGAAATGTCCATAATTCCTCGAAAAGGAGAATTCATCATGCTCTCCGACTACGAAGACATGATATTCAAGCAGCTTTACAGCCAACTATCCAATTCCGACAGTGACCTGCACTTACTATTGGAAGAGATTCGAAAAGAAGACAACAGGACACCATCCTACCTAAGGAACGTAAAGGAGCTAGAAGACAAGTCTCTCCTGCATATGGTGGTGTATGGCGACGAGCATGAAGAAATTTTCAACGAAGGATTGACGGATTATCGCTGGCTTGTGGAAGAAGTAACCTATAAGATAGGATATTCTGGTGAGACAGTGTTTGTTACCATATCTCACACATATTAATAACAAAATAGTCTCTGTTTTTAGTGTAAACACTCCAAAAGCAGAGACTATTTCGCTACAGAAAATAGAGAGTCCCTATTGTATTTTACAGAAATCAACAGTAGTATTTCGCTTTTCTGCCTCTTCCCTCATTTTTCTCATTCTGGCAATCACCATTTCATTGTATTAAATATCATTCTTTTCCATTTACTTGTCTTCCAAAGATTTTAAATAAGACACATTTTCCAAGCCATCAACCATCTGCAAAGTCTTCCAAGCATTGCGGCGTTCCTCCGATGAAAGCTCTTTGTCTGTTCCGTCATCATTACCAACATAGATATTATGTTTCAACAAATATGCCAGAAGCAATCTTTTCCTTGTAGCTTTCAGTTCCTTCTTGAAGTTTTCCTTGTGAAAATCGAAGTAAGTAAACAACTCGGCATATTGTGAAGGAGTAAGTTCCAAGGATATATGGCTATTCTTCTCCTTATACCAAATCTCACCGTCGCCCAAGATTTTCTCACTGCACATAAAGAACAGCTCCTTCAGCAAGTGGTCACATCCAACATTGAAGACATATTCTTTCTTTTGTTCGCTCTCATTCAAGATGTCCTCCAAATTAACACCCAGGGTAGAGCAAAGCCTAACCATTGCCTTTCGAGCATTAATGGCTTCTCCCTCTTCCCCTCTCAAAGCGAGTTCGTTCAGTTTCAGAATTTTCTGTTTAAAACTCTCATACTTTTCTTCCATATCATCAAATTTTAAAAATTATATTCCATTCTCAGAGCCTTGTCGAAATCACATGAGTTGACGAGTCTCACCATCCCCTTTTTCTTGGCATAGCTGTAGTTGCCAACAATTCCATGCTTGTTCAGTATCAATTCCACTACCCGAACATCCTCGTTGTTAAGTTCATTGAGCAGACACCCCATCAGAACAAAGTTCCTAGCCTGTGCTTTAGTGACAGGAAAGACTTTTCCCTGAAGCATTTGCTTCTTATAGGGTTTTCCTGCAGGAACAACGTTGGCACTATGGTTCATATACACCATTCGTTGCCAAGAAATCTCATTCATTCTCATATCATCTATATTTTTGAAGTTACAAAGATAAGTGATGGAACTTAAAATGACTGCTATAAAATGATATATCTTTCATTTTTAACATATACCACCACCTTTGCCTAACATAAAAAGAAGCACAGGAGAGGTTATTCACCTCTCCCGAAAGAATCTATGAAGTCTCGTTGATGTCGTAGATGAAGAAGTCGTTCTTAGCGAAGACTCCAATCATTCCCACACCAGCTACCACTGCTCCAGCTATTATCAGCCAGATGGCCAATCCCTCATCAAGGAAGCGCATGTTACCACCCATGAAAGCAAAAGCCATCATTGCCACTCCAAACATTGAGAAGAAAAACAAAGCGTTTTCCACACTCATCTTCTTGAGAAACTTAATAATCTGTTTCATTGTCAATCTCATTTTAACGGTTCAACTTTAAAAATTATACTTTGGATTTCCGGAACCTTCTAGCCTTTTACAGTTATTTGTTTCGTTCGATCCGATATTTTTTTTTATCATACCTCGGCGTGTCCTTCGCCTCCTGTAGCCTTTTTACGTGCAGAAAGGATGGCAGCCCAGAGGAGTCAGAACGCCAAGGAATTTGGCAGAAACTTTTCAGGAATACCCAAATAAGAATTATTTGCGGAAGGCTTCCAGAAAAGTTTTAGCCAAATAAGGAGTCCTCTCCTGGTACTTGGCATCTGACAGGGCCGCCATAACTTTGCACAGGAAAAAGCAAGGGAGGGCAGACGGCACGCTACCGCTTCAATAAAAAAGTGAGGTCGAACAACAGAAACAAATATGAAAACATAGATATAAGAAAAGTAGAAAAGAAAAATATAGATATAGCACTGTAGTTCTATAGGTAGAAACAATTATATTCTTATAGAACTATATACTTATATAAATATATAAAGAAATAAGAAAATAAGGAAATATAGAAACAGAAAAATAAGATTCCGAAACTTCGGCTATAGATATAGGAGCGTAGAGGATGGCACACTTGTGAGGAGAATGGCATGTCCATGTGGCTTGGAGGGAGGGGTAGCCTGGCTTTCAAAATAGGTGGAGATGGGAAGGAAGTCCATCTTCGCCAAAAACGGAAGCAAGCCTACCCTGAAAGAAAAGTCCTCCTCGCATGTATGCCATCCGCCAAGGGGTGTGGTGGCCAAAGCCCCACATGAAGGTTCGACCTATCTCCCTTGCTGCTCTATGGCTTCATAGTGCAGTTTCTCCAGACTTTCAGGAGAACTCAGTGAAGCCGAGGATGGATGAAAGTCAGGAGAAAGGGAATAAAGCGAAGCCATAGACATAAGAAAAGCGCAAATGTTCCAAACAGCTACTATTTGGAACATTTACCAAGACACCCATCGGCGATACCGCTTTACAGACGAAGCTGAACGGTTCGCCTGTTGGCTGCGAGAGGGAGCAGCCGAAAAATTAAGAGGCAGCAATGCAACTTGCCACCTCTATAAACACTTAAAGTTCTTTCAACCATTTCTTACCAGCTCTTGTATTGCTCCACAGCAATATGCCAACAGCAATAATAGCCAATTCTGTCATTGTAAACGCTAATGATTTCTGGATTTACCTTACAAACTATCAATCCATTTTTTCCCCATTTTGGTGTTTACCCAAAAAGCAAGCCCTGCTGCTATTATTGCAACGCCTGTCATAAAAATCAACAATGAATCCATACTTTATCTTTTTAAAATTTTATTACCAACATATGCAAAACCAACTGTTGCTATAAGACACCCTGCAAATAACCATATTGTTTTTTCTGTCATTGCAGACTCATCTTTTGTAAAATACGGCAAGAACGTTCCTAATAGGCCTGTACCAAATGAAGTCTTACTTAAGTCATAAAAATACCTTCCTAATGTTTCTCTTGCCGTTTTAATCTTTTCTTTTTCTTCTTTCTGTCCCATTTTGTTTAATTTGATGGCAAAGTTACGAAAAAATTTCGTAACTTGCAAGTTATTTTTCTTAAATTTCTCCTATCCGTGCACCTTTCTCTTGAATTTCACATATTCAGGTGCAACAACTCTGATGTGATAGGAATCAGCGTTATCATACTTTCTGCTTTTTATATGAGTTTCTCAACATTGGCAACAACTTAGAGTAACCTATCAAGGAAGGAATTGACAATCCTTCTGGATGACGAAGCAGCACCTTCCAAAGATAAACGTTTGCTTCCCCAGGAATCGGAAACTTAGGTTCTTCCTTATCCATTCTCTCGCAAAGTTTGACACCATAATGACTGAGGAGATAGTTCATCTGTCTTTGCGTAGCAGCCATTTTAAATCTTGTTTCCATTCTGTAGCTTAGTTATGGAGAGGTGGTTAGCCTCTCCGTTACCTTTGTTAGTCAGTGATACGATAATAATAATCAAGTTCCTCCCCTTTCAAGTTGTTCTTGGCATACTCAGCAGCCATATCATACAACTGGTTGTAGAGTTTGGCAAGAAGAATGTTCTTCTTATACCATTGCCAAATCTTATGGTTCAACACCATCACCATTTCCGTAAGATAGGCATAGTTGCCTTTCCACTCAGTGAAAGCACGCTTGAACGTATCATTTACAGCCTCATTGCCGAACTTATCAGCGATGGAGAAATCCTCCCAAAAAGTAGTGATTGGTTTGTAACCAAGCTCACTCTCAACGTTCCACTTAGGAACACTCACTCTTAATGCAAGTCCTGTCATAATCATTCTATTTTATTGGTTCAACATAAATGAATTTATACTTCGGATTTCTGGAATCCTCTAGCCTTTACAGCTTTTCGTTCCGTTCGATCCGATATTTTTTTTATCATACCCCGGCGTGTCCGTCGTCCCCTGTAGCCTTTTTACGTGCAGAAAGGATGGCAGCCCAGCGAAGTCAGAACGCCAAGGAATTTGGTAGAAACTTTTCAGGAATACCCAAATATGCAATATTTGCGGAAGGCTTCCAGAAAAGTTTTAGCCAAATAAGGAGTCCTCTCCTGGTACTTGGCATCTGGCAGGGCTGCCATAACTTTGCACAGGAAAAAGCAAGGGGGACATCGAGCAACGCCGCTACTTGCAAATAAAAGATGAGGTCGAACAAAAGGGACGAAAATGAAAAATTAGATACAAGAAAAATACAAGCTAGCTATAACTTATTGATTATCAGCAAAGAGAAAGAGGGTTATTAGAAAAAGAATATGTTAAATAAAAAGGTATATCGTGATTTTCGCCCCTATATTGCAAAAAAGTAGTTCCTTTGCACCCGAATTTTTAACAAAACAAAATCAAGACAATGGGAGCATTTTGGATATTCGCAGCAATATTGACATTTGTCTATATCGTCTATTATGCCGTTATAATGGCCATGGACACTGTAGGCGACAAAGGTAAGAAAAAGAAAGACGTAGAGGTGTTTGCCGTTGGCAATTCCTCACAAGAAGCGTTTGTCGAGGAACCAACCTTCATCAAGGAAAAGGAAGCCTTGCCAGACACCTCTTCGGCAAAACAAGAAACCATCCCATCGGAAGCCACCGTCCAAGAGCCTTCCATCTCGCCAGAGGAAAGCGGCGAGGACATAGCCTCCAAGATTATGGCAACGGAAGACTCCGAGCTATATGCCAAGGCTGTGGCAGCCAAGGCTGAGATGGTGAAGGTAGTTGCCGAGAGTGAGGATGAGATAGCAGCCGCAGACTATGACGACAAACGCCTAGCCTTGTTGGTTGCCGAAGGCGATGATATGGCAGAAAGGATGAGCATATGAGAAAGATAATGAAGAAAAGGTATTTTCTAGCCTTTCTATTCACGGCAATATGCCTTACGGCCTCCGCCTCCTGTGGTACAACCGATTACAGCGGAAGCTCAGGAAAGCTCTATGACATGGTAGTATACGTCGTTGCCATGTGCAGTTTGACTGTTCAGCTACTATATGCCATTGCAGCCGTCTTGTCCATCTACAGTGCTACCAGCATCTACATCAAGTTGCAAGCAGGAGAGGAAGGCTTCACCAAGAGTGTGATGGTGCTTGTAGGCAGTTGCCTCTTCATGATAGGTGCAACCATCGTGATGCCAGCATTCTTCGGGTTCAACTTTGGTTAAATTAAATTATAGATAATAACAATCAAAACAAAAAAAGTATTTATGAAAATTAGCATTTTTAAAAACGCAGTAAGCGCAAAGGACTTTGTGTGCTCTGCAACCAAGGGCACAAAGGCTCTAGTTGGCAACCCAAGAGTAGCCATGGTGTTCACTCTCCTCTTTGTCTTTACCCTGGGAATGTTTGCCCAGAACACCGCTGGTGACTATTCGGCAGGAACAACAGCCTTGGGAACGGTGACCACCGAGATTGCCAAGTATGTTCCAGTAGTGGTGAAGCTCTGCTATGCCATTGCAGGTGTCGTTGCCGTGGTTGGAGCCATCTCCATCTACATTGCCATGAACAATGAGGAGAACGACATCAAGAAGAAGATTATGATGACCGTGGGCGCATGTATCTTCCTTGTGGCAGCTGCCCAGGCATTGCCATTGTTCTTTGGTGTAACCAACTAATCGTCATCAATAAATTATGGCAAATGAGAGTCAAGAGCAATATCCTGACTATCCAGTATTCAAGGGACTCCAAAAGCCCCTTGAATTTATGGGTTTAAGGGGTAGGTACATATATTGGGCTGCAGGAACCGTTGGAGGAGGCATTTTAAGTTTTCTCATCGGTTACGTTGCCTTCGGTTTTCTAGTAGGCCTTGTCTTGATTACATCCATCGTAGGCTTTGGAGGAGCGATGATATTCATCAAGCAGCACAAGGGCTTGCATTCCAAGCACTCACCTGTGGGTGTTTTCATCCTTGCCCATCTTGTGGAACATCAGAAAAGATGAGCAAGTTTATCATTTAATAAATTCATAGATATGATTTTACTTTTCGTTTCGGTCGTTTTCATTTCCATCCTCGTAGGTATGGCTATTTCCGTAGGTGCGTTCGGCACTGGAGGAAAGAGAGCCAAGATCTTCGAGGATATTTATTTCAGCATAGAGGAAGTGGATGGCATCGGCGTGGTATATACCAAGAAAGGCGACTACTCCGCCGTTCTGAAGATGGAGAATCCAGTGAGGAAATATTCCGCCGACACCGATAGCTATTACGAGTTCACATCACTCATGGCATCAGTGATGCAAGTGCTTGGAGATGGCTATGCCATCCACAAGCAAGACATCTTTGTGCGCAAGCAGTTCGACATGAGCAGCATCAAGGGCAAGAACAAGGATGCCAAGAAGCGTTTCCTATCAGATGCCTATTTCCGTTTCTTCAACGGAAGAAGCTACACAGAGGCAACCACCTATCTCACCATTACCCAGAAGGGCAAGAGTGGCGGACTGAAAGCCTACGACAACAACAAGTGGAGAGATTTCAACGTAAAGATACAGAAAGTAGCCGACCGATTGAAGAGTGGTGGAATCACATGCCGCTTCCTTGGCGCAAGGGAGTGTCAGGAGTTTGCCGACCGCTTCTTTGCCGTTGACTTCAAGAATCCTACCACAGGCATGACCGACTTCAAGGTTGACAGTGAAGAAATCGGCATGGGCGACCAACATGTAAAAGTATATAGCCTGCTGGATGTTGACAACGTAGGTTTGCCAGGCATGATACGCCCCTACAGCGACACCGTGGTGAACAACTCGGTGATGCCAGAGGACTTGCTGTCGGAGCTAGACCATATCCCAGGTGTAGATACTGTCATTTACAACCAAGTCATCTTCTTCCCGAACCAAAAGAGGGAGATGGCAAAGCTAGACAAAAAGAAGAACCGTCACGCTTCCATTCCAAACCCATCCAACCTGATAGCCGTAGAGGACATAAAGGCAGTTCAAGACGAGGTGGCAAGAAATGGCAAGCAACTCGTATATGCACACTACAACCTGGTGATAAAGATAGAGGCAGACAAGGACTTCCAGAAAGTCACCAACAACCTAGAGAACATCTTTGCCAAGTATAGCATCCATATCTCCAAGAGAGCCTACAACCAGCTGGAGCTGTTTGTGGCGAGCTTCCCTGGCAACTGTTTCCGTCTCAACCAAGACTACGACCAGTTCCTCACCATCTCGGAGGCCGCCTTGTGCCTGATGTACAAGGAACACCAGGCGAAGGGTGACAACTCCCCCTTGAAGTGTTACTATACCGACCGCCAAGGAGTGCCAATGCCAATAGACACGACAGGTAAGGAAGGAAAGGTGAAATACACCAACAACAGTAACTTCTTCGTCCTAGGTCCTTCGGGAAGTGGCAAGAGCTTCTTCATGAACACCGTGATGCGCCAGTATTACGAGCAAGACACGGACATCGTGATAGTAGATACAGGAGATAGTTACGAAGGCTTGTGCAGTTACTTCGAGGGCACCTATATTTCCTATAGCAAGGAAAAGCCAATCTCCATGAACCCTTTCAAGATTACCAAGCTGGAGTATGACCAGAACTTTGGCGAGAAGAAGAACTTCCTGAAGAGTCTCATCTTCCAGATATTCAAGGGAGCGGAGATGCCGTCCAAGATAGAGGACACCATCATCAACCAAACCATCGTGGAGTATTTCGAAGCCTACTTCAATCCGTTCGAAGGCTTTACCGACGAAGAGCGGCAGAAGATGAAGGACACCCTCCTTCTCCAAGACAAGACCAACGGCAAGTATGAGGAGTATGAGCAAGAATTGGAAGAGAAATATGGAGAGGACTTCGACTTTGAATCAGCCACGGCAGAGGCAAAAGATGGCAAAGACCTCACCAGACAGCAACGCCTGAAGGGGAAGTTGCAAGCAGTCATCGATGACGCTGCATCCACCGAAGGTGAAAAAGAGAATGCCAAGAAGAAACTGATGCTTCTCACCCCGGAGGTGATAGAAAACAACTATCTCATGCGCATCGAGCGCAAGCTGGAAAAGATAGAGAGACAGAAGAAAAAGCTGAAAGTAAAGGAACTCTCCTTCAACACCTACTATGAGTTTGCCTTGGAGCGCATTCCTCAGATACTGCACCAACAACATATCGAGTTCAACATCAATGACTTCGCCGCCATCCTCAAACCTTTCTACAAGGGAGGAGAGCAAGAGTATATCCTGAACAACGACTTGGACAGCAGCCTGTTTGATGAGAAGTTCATCGTTTTCGAGATAGATAAGGTGAAGGACGATCCAGTTCTCTTCCCTATCATCGTGCTCATCATCATGGATGTGTTCACCCAGAAGATGAGAATCAAGAAAGGCAGAAAATGCCTGGTCATCGAGGAAGCATGGAAAGCCATCGCCACCCCAGTGATGGCCAACTATATAAAATACCTCTACAAAACCGCCAGAAAGCACTGGGCGATGGTTGGTGTTGTGACACAGGAGATACAAGATATCACCTCCTCCCCTATCGTGAAGGAAGCCATCATCAACAACTCCGACGTGTTCATGTTGCTAGACCAAAGCAAGTTCAAGGACAAGTTCGCTGACATCAAGGCCACCCTCGCCCTCACCGACAACGACTGCAAGAAAATCTTCACCATCAACCGTCTGGACAACAAGGAAGGCAGAAGCCCATTCAAGGAAGTATTCCTGAAGAGAGGGCAGAACGGCGAGGTTCTTGGAGTGGAGGAGCCACCGGAGTGCTACATGGCCTATACCACGGAGAAAGCCGAGAAGGAAGCCTTGAAGCTCTACAAGAAGCTCATGGCCACCGACTACCAACATGCCATCGAGCAGTTTGTGAGCGACTGGCACAACAGCGGCATCAAGAAGAGCCTGGAGTTCTCCCAGAAAGTACTGAAGGAAAAGAAAGTGTTTTACTACAAGAACAAGCAATGAAAACCATGCGTAGATTAAGTGCTATAATAACTATGCTGTTGCTAGCCACCTTGCCGATATTCTCCCTGTCCTATCATGCGGTGAACGTTGACAAGGTGACGGCTGCAGCCATGACCGCAGCTTACGCTTCGGAGGCAGAGATGGAGGCGATGAACACCAGCAACCTGCAAAAGATCGTTGACCATTACAAGAGTGCCACCGTAGCCACTGCGGGAATTTTACTATCCAAGAAGAAGGACAGGGATGCCATGCGTAACCCTGGCCTTTTTGCGTCTGAGGAAAACTACTATTACAAGCGCATCCTCAACCTTGTGAAGAACGGTATCATGCCAAAGTTGATAACCGTAGCCTCCAAGATGGTGAAGCAACCCCAAAATGCCATCTACTGGGGGCCTTACCTGTTCAAGACCACCGAGAACGTGGAACAGCTTTGCAAGCAGTTCGAGCTAGTTTGCACCAATGGCAAGCTTAGTTTCAAGGATGTGACGTTCCTCCTCATCAACGATGACCTGCGAAAGATATTCGACCTAGCGCAGATGGGTGCAAATACCAACTGGGGCGACCTGTTGGACAAACTTGGAGACTTTGGCGACGGACTCACGAAAGAGGACATACAGGAAGACTTCAAGAACCTTGGTAGCCTCTTGGCCTCCATTGGTGGAAACACCATCGACAGCAACTTGCAAGAAGGAAGCAAGATAGGCAAGATTTTCCATATGAAGCCCAAGGAGATTGCAGACCTCTACAAGCACTTCAAGGAGCAATACGACAAATACAAGGAAGCAGGAAACGTGGAGAACATCCTGATGCAAGTAATCCAGACCGCCGATGCCGACGGCGTGGCCAGACTTTTCAAGGTTGACGACTACAACATCACAGGCTATATCAGCAACTACATCAAGGAGATGCAGGGACAATATTACACCCAAAGATGGTACATAGCCCAGGTGAACAGTGGCTCGCAAGTCCTCGCCACCTACAAGCCGTCCCCACCTACCAACACCAACAACAACGACAACTGGCCAGGATGGATATTCAAGTGCAACTCCCAAAAGAAGACAGCCCCACCCTATCCAACCCTCACCACCTCGGAATACAATCAGTTAAAGAGCGCAGCCGAGAGTGAGACAGGATGGAATGCGACTAAAAAAGCTGATTACGAGAAAAAGAATCCAGGACATACCATAACCCTCAGCTATCAGACCGTTTCCTATAATTACATCTGGGACAAGAGCGGAGGAACCTTTTCGCATTCCAAGCACGAAAGAGGTAAGCATTTCTGCGTATATATGACAGTTACGGACACTTGGAACATCAAGGATGAGGTGTATGAGGAAATCTTTGATTCCCAGACCATGAACCTGGAAATCTTCAAGAAGAAGATGGAATCTCGCTTGAAATACTACCAAGACCAAGAGGCCGACAAGGAAGGCAGCACCCTCTCCTATAAGCTGTGCTCCGACCCACCAAGATACTATGCCATGGCCGATGAGAAGAAGATGGAAGGCTGCAACTCCGTAAGTTTCACAGCCACCTGTGACGGAGGAGCATCCCTAGGAGAAGGCAGCTTCAACTGGAAGGAGAACGGCAAGCAAGGCAGTTCCCTCAATGAGAAGTCAAAGGAGTTTGCCATGCGCAGCACCCCGGACTCAGAAAATAACAATGTGGATGACCTTCTCACCAAGCAAAAGGAGTATGAGGCACAGATTTCCACCTTGAAGCAACAGATTTCCAGCAACGACAAGAAGCAGCAAGAGCTAATAAAGCAAATTCAGCAAGCCCAGTCGTTGGGCAACCAGGACAAGGTGAAGAGCTTGCGCAGCCAATATGATTCCATCACCAATGAGACGGCAAGCTTGAAGCAACAGCTCAACAATACACAGAAATTCCTCAACGAGTTGAACAACAATGTAAACGAGTATTACGAAGACCTTGCCGACAACTTGGACGGTCCCTACAGGATACCATCCAACATGAAGGAATTGGAAGGCATGTACCAGCTGCAATGGACAGACGATGGCAACTGGGTGGAAGGCAGCAGCCAATATATCTTTGTAAGACATGGCTATTGTCCGTCGGTGAAGTCAACGGTGACCTATACAGCCACCCTCACCTTGCAACAGAAGCCAAAGTATTTCCTTGGAATCAGAATCCATCGAGCCATATTGTCCGTGGATTTCAAGCTCACTAGCGAGTATTCCAGCGACAATGTCGTGGCAGTCATCAAGCTAGACATGAACAAGAGCGAGAAAGAAAGAGCCGACGAGGTGAATGCCAAGCTGAAGGAATTGATGGAAGACATGCCCAACTGCAGCATCAACATCAAGTACAACTATGCTTCAAAAGCTGATGATGACGAAGACGAAGACGGCATCCATCTGCTATGGGCTAGCGACCGCCTGGATGTAGCAAGAGAAGTTGACTACCAGCTCACTTCCATCTACTCACAGCTTGTCATCTTGGAGAAAGTGATGCAAGACAGAGAAACCATCCTCGACTTCCTGAAGCACAAGATATTCGATGTAGTGAGCAGGGCATCCAGAGGAGCCATCGCCGAGTATGCACTTACAAGATGGGAAGATGCAAGTATGGCGGCAATGAAGAAACAGGCAGGAGTAGAGGACAAGAAAGAGAATACCCCATCCACACAAAAGTCTGACAAAAACGTTTAAGGTCACAATTTGTGATCTTAAAAATAAAGATAGCAATATGGCAGATAATATAGAACATCAAGATAAAGGAGAACTGGTCGCAAATTGTGACCAGTTACAAAATGATGAAGTCGTAGTTACCACTCCTGTAGAAAGTCGAATAATGTCTATTCGTGGAAAGCAGATTATGATAGACAGAGACTTGGCTGAACTTTATGGAGTGGAAACTAAAAGATTAAACGAGGCTGTAAAACGTAATATAGAACGTTTCCCTGAGCGTTTCCGTTTTCAACTAACTAAGGAGGAAATGGCTGAACTGGTCGCAAATTGCGACCGGTTCAATATTTTGAAGCACTCAACAGTTCGTTCATATGCTTTCACGGAGCAGGGAGTGGCTATGCTCTCCACTGTTCTTAGAAGTGAAACCGCAATTCGTGTAAGCATACGTATTATGGATGCATTTGTTGCAATGAGACGTTTCATGGTGACAAATGCAGAAGTTTTCCAACGTCTTTCAACAATGGAGTACCATCAACTGGAAATGCAGCAACATCAGCAAGAAACAGACAAGCGCATAGACGAAGTATTCCGCAGATTGGACGAGGGCAATGCAAAGCCGAAGCAAGGTGTGTTCTACAATGGGCAAGTTTATGATGCCTATACTTTCGTGTCCGACTTGATTAAGAGTGCGAAGAAGCGTATTGTCCTTATCGACAACTACGTTGACGAGACTGTACTGACATTGCTCGATAAAAGAGATAATAACGTGTCTGCGGTTATCTACACTCAGCAGATAAACCGTCAGTTCCAACTCGACATAGACCGTCATAATGCTCAATATGCACCGATTGATGTTGAAACATTCCGTTTGTCGCATGACCGCTTCCTTTGTATAGACGATGATGTATATCACATTGGAGCCTCCATCAAAGACTTAGGTAAAAAGTGGTTTGCCTTTTCCAAGTTAGACATACTATCCCCAGATATGCTCATTGAAAAAATAAAAAGTAACAATTAAAAACGAACGGTATGAGAAAAAAGAACCATAGGTACTATACCTATTATATAATAGTGGCATTACTGGCATGGCTTCCAACAAAAAGCCACGCCCAGTTTGGCATCAACGACATGCCATCCATAGAAGCGATGATTTCCAACCACAAGACTGTAAGAACAGCCTTGGATATAAGAATGATAGCTGAGCTAGGAGTAGAACAGGCACATGAAGGCTCGCAGAAAAGCATCGAGGGATATCAGGAATCCAGCAAGAGGCTTGATAAATACAAACGCTGCTTTGACATCATCGACCTCATTTTGAATGGAACAGCCACGGCTTTTCATGGAGTAAGAACCTATCAAAGCTGCAGTAGCAACATCAAGAGCTACCTACAGCTTCTGAACGAGTATGAGGAAAAGATACTCTTGAAGGGCAAGATATGGTCATCGGACACCATCATCTATACAACAAGCAAGCAAACCATAGAGGATATAAAAAGTTCCGCTTCCAGCATCTATAAATCCTATATAGATTTGTCAGCCTACCTCACAGGAACGGCAGAGTGCAAGACAGAATCCATGATGCTCTGCTTGCAATGTATCAATGAGAACATGGATGCCATCGACGCATCTGTCAGAAACGCCTACCTAACCCTTTGGAGCTACATGACCATTCGCCTGGGGTTCTGGAAGAAAGAGATATTCAGAGCCAAGACCATCAGGGAGATGGCGTTGGAGGCATATGACACATGGAAGAAATCGCAGTACATTGCCTACAACAACCTTCAAAGCCCTTCCACCGAGAAACATAAGGCTTTGGGAGGAGGGGGCATTCTCGGCGGCAGGTCAAGAGAAGACATTTAGTTCCAATGGATAAAAGGCATATATAAGTATAGGCTTATATAAAACAATAAAGAAACAGACATATAAGTATATAAAAATATAATTATATTAAGCAATAATCAATGAAACATATAAGAATTTTATTTTCATTAGTGGCAATGTTATTCATCTCCACGACATCAAGAGCGCAAGGAGCCGAGGTTACCTATATTCATGAAGATGACATCATGAATCAGTTTACAGTAATGGAAACTGGTGCTGGCAGTCTTAAACCAAGAGAATACTATCAACTTATGCACAAGAGTTACCAAAAAACAGCAGCAGCCACCAACAAGTTGAGTTTTCGCTTGGAAAATCAAGTATTGACCAACAAGGAAGTTCCTTTAGCGGAGAAAGTGGATTCCGACTTGGTAAAGAGAGAGAAGGTAGAAGCCACCAACATCGCTACAAGAACACCAGGCGCAGGCGATGTCGCCTGGATGATGGAAAAGGGAAAGATAGAGAGTAAGATGAACACCTTCGAAAGCAACATCAACAAGATAGTAAGCTATGGAGGCAGCAGCGATGACTTCAAGAACTGGAAAGACATCTACAATAGTCTCGACTGTGCCATCAAGCTCATCAGAAAGTCCTATCTAGACCTAGGCAGTCGAAAGAAGGAATATTTGGCCATCTACCAAGACATAGTGAAGCGCAACCTCTCCCTCACAGGACAACTAAGATATTGGAAAAGTCTAAAGACTGTCAAACAAGCCCAGCAGAAAGCAACGAAAATAGACAGGCAATCAAGCAATACGGTGATAGCAAACAATGCCATGCGAAGATGGCAGAACGCCATGGCCGTGGATGGTTTCTCCAAATAAGCAAACAAATACACCTATATTCGCATAATTATATAACCATATAAAAATATAATTATATAAGAAAATAAAGAAATATAGCAACAAAGAAATAAGGCAATAATACAATAAAGAAACAGAAAAATAAGGATATAAATCAGTCGTTTTACTCAAAAGTACAATAAAATATATGTGAAAACTAAACTTTTAGTTAATAATGTTGCTCAATTCAAGAAAAAGCTGTACCTTTACAGCCAAAAATAGGTAAAACGGCAATAATGTCAAACCAAAGAGTAAATGATATGAGTAACAAAAATTACAACAATTATAGCATAGCAAAGAAAACAATAGCAGTAGTATTCCTTAGTTTGATAGGAATGCTAAATGTGATGGCACAGACTGGGACGGTAACACGTAAATTTTATATGAAAGGATACAACAACCATCCAGATACGTGCCTCACTACTTTATTTATAAATGATGGCAGTTTTTCTGGACTTAATCTAACTCTTTCCTGCTTCGATAAAGGAGTAAAAATTAAGGCTGGATTAGAAACAAAAAATAGACCTAATTGTTTGACTGACTTTATTAATGAATTAAAATTTATAAAAGAAAAATATATAGAGTGGTCATCTATAGCAAAGGAAAATGGTGTGAAGAAATATTCCAAGGAAATCGGTTATTACAAAAACAATCCTGCATTATTTCTTCAAGCTACTAAAAACGGTTTTGAATACTATCAAGACATGAAAATCGCAGCTATACATGAAGTACATGCCATGTTTAATGTAGATGAAAAAGGAGAGTGTAATGTTTTTATGGGGTGGAATGGAATTCCTTTTATAAGAACCAAAGGTTACAACGAAGGAATGCTTACATCCTATCCTATCAAAGAAACTTTTTCTGTGTCGCAAGTTTGTTTTAATTTCAACAGCGAACAACAAATACAGAGTTTAATCGATGCTCTTAATTTGGAAACTGCAAAATCAGAACTACTCAACAAAACTGAAAAGGATAAAAATCTTGATTCTTTATTCAAATAATCATAAGCCTCTTGCGTTAGCAAGGGGCTTTGTTGTATATTCACCTCAATAATCTATACCCTTGCATTAACACCGAGGGGTTAAAGGGGGCGAGCAGCCTCATTTATAACAGTTTACACGATACACCTTAGAAAAAGAATATGTTAAATAAAAAGGTATATCGTGTTTATGCGGCCATTTTTATGTTTTTCCATTACTTTTGTGCGAAAATTTTAAAATTGATATAAAAATGGCATTTAGTACATTATTCTTAGATGCTTCATCCAGTAATGATACGATGGATGGAATAAAAGACATGGTTAGCGATCTTTCGCAAACCATAGGTGTTGATTTGTTTGAAGAAGACATAGATAATGTCGTTTTTCAAACAAACGAGTTTTTATGCAACAGCGATTTTATCGGTTCGCAAGGTCCTTTTTGGTGGATTTTGCAGATGAGCATGGCTTTGGGAGCATTGTTCTCTATCATCGTGGCTGGAGGCATGGCCTACAAGATGATGGTGAAGAATGAGCCTATAGATGTCTTCAAGATAATGAAGGTGTTAGGCATTGCTATCGTGATGTGCTTTTGGTACCCACCAAGTATGAGTGGATTCAAAGGTGCCAGCAACGCTTGCATCCTTGACGCTTTGGCTTACATTCCTAATTGCATAGGCAGCTACACACATGACTTATATGAAGCCGAAGCTACACAAGTAAGTGATAAATACAATGAACTTATGCCTCTTATACAGAAAAGAGATAAGCTTTGTGATTCAATATCCTCCCCTATTAAAAGTGCCGCTGGGGAATTACAAAATGTGCAAACATCAGATGTTCAAACTGAAGCAACAGGAACTAAAAGTGTTTCAGAAGGACTTTCAAAAGCAAAAAGCGCAGAAACAAAGTCCACCTTTGCAGGTTTAATGATAGGTCTGGACAAAGTTGTCATGTTCTTTGCCTTGGTCATCTACCGAATTGGTTGGTGGAGCACGATTTTCTGTCAGCAGATACTGTTAGGAATGCTCACGATATTCGGACCGATTCAATGGGCTTTCAGCGTCCTACCAAAATGGGAAGGAGCCTGGGCTAAGTGGATAACGAGGTATCTCACGGTACACTTCTACGGAGCGATGTTGTACTTCGTCGGTTTCTATGTATTGTTACTTTTCGACATCGTACTAAGTGTTCAAGTAGAGAACCTTACTGCTATCACCCAAGGCGAGGGAGCCATGGCTGCCTACATCCAGAACGCCTTCATGACCTGCGGCTACCTGTTGGCAGCATCCGTAGTAGCCTTGAAGTGCTTGAACCTAGTTCCAGACTTGGCAGCGTGGATGATACCAGAGGGCGACACCGCATTCTCCACCCGAAACTTCGGCGAGGGAGTAGCATCCTCTGTGAAGGCAAGTGCGGCTTCAGTGATGAGAATATAAAGAATAGATAAAAATACAACAATATGGCAGTATTAAAGAATGTAGAGAATAAAATCAAGCTCGTAATGATAGTGAGCAGCCTATTTCTGGTAGGCTGCGTCATTGTGAGCCTAGGCAGCATCATCATCGCCAAGGGCATGGTGGACGAAGCCCACAAGAAAGTTTACGTATTGGACGGAACCGTTCCTATCCTGGTGAAGCAGACCACCCAAGAAGAAACCTTCGATGTGGAAGCCAAGAGCGACATCGAGATGTTCCATCAGTTCTTCTTCACGTTGGCACCAGATGACAAGTATATCCAATACACCATGAAGAAAGCCATGTATCTGGTGGACGAGACAGGACTAGCCCAGTACAACGCCCTGAAGGAAAAAGGCTTCTATAATAATATAATAGGTACGAGCACCATCTGCAGTATCTATTGTGACAGCATCAAGCTCAACACCGATTCCCTCACCTTCACCTACTACGGCAGACAGCGCATCGAGCGAAGGACAAGCATCCTGATGCGTCAGTTAGTAACCGCCGGCAAGCTCAGAAGAGTGCCGAGAACAGAGAACAACCCTCACGGAATCCTCATCACCAACTGGCGAACACTGAAGAACCAAGACTTGGAGGAAACCAAGAAGTCAGACTATTAAATCAAGCAACAATGGACATAAAGAAAGTACTCATGGGCGAGAAGATGCCCGACAAGAACGATCCCCAGTATCGAGAGCAATACGAGCGAGAGGTGAGAGCAGGTCAAAAGTTCGCTGAGAAGACCAAGCTCAACATTCTGTTTTTGAAAATCCAAGAATGGGCAAACGACCACAGAAAGGCCTTTCTGGGCATCGTGTTCGGCTTGGTAATCTCCCTGTTCGCCTGGAATGTCATCAACATGATAAGATATTACAATGCGAGCAAGGAGCAAAAACGCCACACGGCAGTGGAGCGAGTAGAGAAAGCCCTTCAGGAGCAACGTAATTCACACAAAGCACAATAAAGATGGATATAAAGAAAATCAACTTCAAGCAGCCCAAGTATATGATACCAGCCATCATATACATACCGCTGTTGTTCACAGGCTACTTCTTGATAGACACATTCAACGTCGAAACATCAGGGCCAGGCAACAGCAAGCTGAAGACCACCGACTATTTGTCGAGCGAGTTACCGGAAGCCTACACCGACAGCGTCCTAGGCGACAAAATGGACAACACCCAAAGGGAATACGGAAAGATTTCCGACCTTTCGGGAGTCCAAAACGTAGAGAACGACAACGACTCCGTAAACAAGAAACAGGATTACGAGTCAAAGTATAACGAAGAGGAAGCCAAGAAGGTCAAGCAACAGCAAGCCGAGGAGAAGCGCAAGCTCCAAGAGATGCAAGAGCGAGTGAGACAAAATCGCAGCCAATCCAACAATGACGACTTTGTTGACCCGATAAGCAGCTCCGAGATAGCCAAGGCGCAACGCCGCCGTCGCCAACGCAACTGGGAAGAAATGAACCGCAACCTGGGAGGTGGCGACAACTATCTGGCAGACTATGAAGAAAACTCGTCCTCTTCCCTTTCCTCTTCAACCACAACAGGAAACACCACGAACAGCGGTATTCCTGGAGCCATGAACAATGACACCGACAATTCTTACAACGCTCCAAATACCGCTAACGGCAACCATCAGTACCAAGGAGGCGTACAGCAAGATGGAGAGCAACCAGAAAAGGTGACAAAGAAGACCAAGGAAGTCTCCGACTACTTCAACACCGTAGGCAAGGACAAGGAAAAAGACAAGCTCATCATGGCCATCATCGACGAGAACGTAAAGGCCGTTGACGGCAGCAGGGTCCGTCTCCGCCTGTTGGATGACATAGAGATAGGCGACGAGACCATCAAGAAAGGCACCTACCTATATGCCACCATGAGTGGCTTCGGCAAGCAAAGAGTCCAAGGAAAGGTAGAAAGCATCTTCTATGACGATGACATCATCAAGGTAAGCCTATCCATCTATGACACGGACGGCATGCAAGGCCTGTATGTACCTCTGAGCAGTTTCAGGGAAACCACCAAGGAAGTCGCAAGCAGTGCCATGCAAGGCGGCAACATCATGGACAACACCACGACCAGCAGCAGCGGCATCAAGGGATGGGCGACCCAAGCAGCGCAAAATGCCTCACAACGAGTGATGAACGCCTTGGGAACAGCAGCCAAGAAGAACCGTGTCCGCCTGAAGTACGGCACACGAGTTTACCTTGTTGACGGCAGTCAGAAGGAAAGAAGCAACAGAAATAGAAACAATTATTAATCAGATAGAAATGAAAGAAATAAGAAAGAAGTTCCTATCACTCCTTGCGGTGTGCTTAGGAGCCACACTTGGAGCATTCGCTCAGAAAGGGTATAACGACATGGAGCAGCTCACTATCAACGAGAATGTTTCATCCATCATCACGGCATCAGAGCCTATTCGCTTGGTAGATATATCCACAGACAGCATCGCTGGCGACAAGCCATTGGAAAATGTCATCCGCTTGAAGCCAAAGACTGGCAACCACAAGGACGGCGAGGTGATGGGAGTTGTCACCATCATCACAGAACGCTATCGAGTGCAATATGCCTTGATATACACAAGCAAGCTGGAAGAGGCAGTGACTGACAAGGAAGTTGAGCTAGTGGAGCGCAATGCCTTCCATAACCCAGATGTAAGCATGTCAACGGTGGATATGGTGAGTTACGCCATGAAGGTGTGGAACTCCCCTGCCCGATATAGAAGCACA
The DNA here is from genome assembly GCF_015074785.1 of Segatella copri. NCBI lineage: Bacteria > Pseudomonadati > Bacteroidota > Bacteroidia > Bacteroidales > Prevotellaceae > Segatella > Segatella copri. Next base: position 496,593 of record NZ_CP042464.1, on the reverse strand, counting down.
TTCACCACCCAGAACAAGATGACCATGCGTCTGAACAACATCTATGTGGTAGGAGAATACTTCTTCATAGACTTCTCCGTGGACAACAAGACCAACCTTCCGTTTGATATCGACGAGCTAAGGGTAAAGCTGCAGGACAAGAAGCAGCAGAAAGCCACCAATGTGCAGACCATCGAGCTGAAGCCTGCCCTGGTATTGGATCGTTCCGTAAGATTCAAGAAAGGCTACAGAAACATCATTGTTCTGAAGAAAATGACTTTTCCTAACGACAAGGTACTATCCATCGAACTCAGCGAAAAGCAGATTTCCGGAAGAACAATCTCCATGAACCTCGATTACGAGGATGTGTTGGCCGCCGATGCCTTCGACACCCTTCTTTTACGTGAACAATAAAAAGACAGATATGAGAAGAATACTTTCAACGATATTCGCCATACTACTGACAGCAAGCGCATTCGCCCAGAGTCACGGCAACCATATCATGGTAGGCGTTGGCGGCAGCTATCCGCAAGGAGTAGAGGCCACCCTCGCCTACGAGCACGAAACCGAGTATCACAACGCCTGGGAATATTTCGCCACAGCCTACTTGAAATACAAGAAAGACGAGGAGGCAGGACATGTCACAAGCGACTCCTTCTGGCACAACTATAACACATGGACTGTGGGTGCAGCCTACAAGCCATGTGTTACAAGAGGCAGAAACCACCACGGAAGTGTAAGAATAGGTGTTAGCTGTGGCAGCGACCTGGACAAAGTGATAACCGCAGGACATGTAGGTTACGAGCATACCTATAACCTCTACAACGGTTGGAGCCTGTTCTTCCAGGTGAAGGAAGATGTAGTAATCAGAGGAAAGGACACGTTCAGAACAGGAGCATCCTTTGGCGTGAAAGTTCCCCTATAATATAATAAGGTGTAAAATGAAAACAAAGATAACAACTTTTGTCATGGGGATGCTTATGATGGCATTCTTCATGACCTCCTGCGACAATCATGAGCCATACGACCCGGACTTGCATATAGGATATGTCCTTTGCGATGACCATACCTGCATGGACACGGCAACCTATTTCAACCAAAGCAAGCGCAAAGCCGTGGGAGTAGTCTTTGCCGAAAAGACGAAAGATCATCCTGTGTTGGCGGTAAACCTGGAGGAAACAAGCGGCATGTTCTGTGACTCCATAGGAATGGAGAACGGAACGAGCGGTGACATCACCAAGTTCGATGGCTTCTCCAATACCGTTGCCATGTATCAAAGCTATGACAATGAAACTGGCCATGGCTCTCCGATAGCCATGAGGATGATGAACTTCCACGAGTATGGGCAAAGCGACCACATCCCAAGCGTGGCAGAACAACGATTGCTGCAAAGTGCAGCCAAGACCATCAATCCCATCATAAAGAGATGCGGAGGACAACCTATCAGCTTGGATGCAGACTGTTGGTATTGGACTTCTACGGAAGTACAGGAGAACCCAGGCACACAAGCCTGGCTATGCAGCGCAGTGAATGGTGGCATCATGCCAACACCAAAGGCAGAGAGCCATAAGGTCAGAGCCATCATTGAGATGAATTATCCAGAATATTAATCTTCAAACACAAAATTATGGCAAATTGGAAAACATTGTTGGAAACAGCCTTAAAAGGAGCCAAGACCGCTGCCCCACATATTCTTACAGGAGCAAAGGTAGCAGCCCCTTATGTGAAGAGTGCGGTAAAAACAGGAGCGCACGCAGTAAAAGGAACAGCAGAGTTCGTCGCCAAGCATCCTAAGGCCTCCCTTGTAGCAGGTGCTGTGTCCCTCCCCTATTTCGGTTACAACAAAGGTGCATTAACATTTGCGAAAGAAAAGTTACTGGGGGATGACTCCAAGGAAAAAGGACTTGTTGACACAGCATCAAGATTAGCATTCGGCGACCAAAAGGATGCTTACGGAAACGAAAAGTCAATCTCGGAGAAAGCAGTCAACGTTCTTTTTGGCGAAGGTTCCTATGATTCAATCAAAAGAGCAGGAGGAGCCACCATCGACGAGGGGCAGGAACTCTACCATAATCTTAAAAACGGGGTGGCAGGAATAGGCAATGAAGCAATCGGCCTGTACCAAGACGGAAAGCAGTTTGCTGGAAATTTCTTTTCCGGCAACGGCATGGTTTCCAATGGCAACGGTGGCTATTACGATCCAACAGCGCAATCCTATCCATCCATGGCACAGATGCAGATGACCAATCAACAAGGCGGTGGTTCAATGAATGCCTTGATGAACGGCATGAACAATGCAGTAAGCCAAGTGTCCGGTGGAAACGTGAGCAAGATGAACATTGCCAGTTTGTTGCTTTCTGCCTATATGATGTTCGGTAGATTTGGTTGGATGGGAAAAGCCGCCAGTTTGTTGCTGGGAGGAATGACCTTACACAACATAAACGGAAAACAGGCAGCTTCTCAACACCAAAATCAGCAACAACAGCAATCACGTGCGAACGTTACCGAACAAATACCTCTTCAGACAGCAGAGATGCCTGTTGAAGAAGAGAACACTGTTGTTCGCATGAGAAGACTATAATTAGATACAGGAGAGCTATCTCCTATTAAAAATCACAGATAAGATGAAAGAAAATTTTAAAGATATGCTCCTCGAATCCGGAAGTGGTTACATGATGCCATTCGCCTTGGAGGAGAAAGAAGAGCTTCCAACCACACTAGGATATGGCAAACAGCGTCACCCCATGACAGGCGAGGAATTTAACCATCTAGGTGTTGACTTCGCCATTAAGAACAGAGATTTGTACGCAGTAGCCTCTGGTATGATTGTTGGCGCAGGAAACGATGCGCTTCATGACAATTACATCGTAGCCAAATATGGGAAGTACGAAGTTACTTATGGGCATCTAGCAGAAGCATATACAGGATATGGTGAAAGCGTTTCCGCAGGTGATAAAATTGCCAAAAGTGGCGATTTCCTTCATGTCGGCATACGATTCAATGGACAAGACATTGACCCGATGGTTTTTCTTTCCATGATATGGGCAAACATCCAGCAACTCGCCGCCATGGGAATCCAAAAACAGCCTACTGAAGAATCCTTGGGAACAAAAAACATAAAAAACAGTTTCGACAAGGACTATGTTTCCATCTTGATGCTCATGCTCAGATGGCTTCCAAGCTACATGAACGACTTAAGGAACAGGGCTTACAATCCTCCTCCAAGGGCAGAAGCATCCCTACGCAACATCTTTGCCCAGGCAGCCTCCAAGAATTATTTCTTTGAGAGCATACCATCCGTAGCCAACCCTCTCGGATTATCAGAAAGAAGTGTTCCCCTAGCCGAGAAAATTCAGGATATCCTTATCCATGATTTTCTCAGCTATCTGGCACTGAACCACAACATATATCCTGAGACATGGGACGAAAATGAAAAAAAAAACTTCTTTCACAAGCTTCAGAAGACGGATTGACCGCCGATCCTTTGAAAGACCTTGAGATAGACATACAAAGCTACGATGTTGAACGCACCGCCTCCGTTTACTATGACAACCAAGGAATCCGTTGTTGGACAAAAGCTTGGTTTAACGGAAGAGAAAAAGGCGAGAATGCCATCGAGATAACCAGACAACTCGCCATGAAGTTCTTCAATGACGAGATGTCCATGGATGAATGGCTGTCACGTTTCTACCCTAAGCAAATGACGGTATATCATAAAGCCATCAGTCAGGCGCGCAGTCAACTTCTTGGAATGTAAACAACAAACAATATGGCAAAAGGTAATAATTTACAGGATTTATCCCAAATAGACTATTGTCTTCAGCAATACTATAGCAAGTATATGGCAGCCACTCTTCTTCAGGAGCGAAAGAAAATCCTTCAAGAGCAGAAGAACGCTGCCATAAAACTTAATGAATCTCTTCAGAGACTGCCTAACTTTGGTGCCGCTTCAAATTCGTTCACCAAGTTGAACGATGCAGAGCAACTTACCAAGAAGTCGCTCGACGAGTTGGCTGCAAGGACTTCTGAACGTTGGTTCAAAGACCCCAAGATAGTGAAAGACTACAGCGTTTTCGTTACATCTTTCTATACAAGCCTTGTTGCGAAAAATGGCGGTAGAGACTCCAAGGCGTTGGAAAACTACGCCAACAACTACTGCGCCAATCGCCTTCAAAAATTGATGGTGGAACAATTAGCTAGGGAGCAGGTTCCTGCCAACACCGCAACTTACATAGCCAAGAAAGCCTTTTCGGAGAGCATTCTTGGCATGGGCAACTTTGGTAGCCTAAAGAAAGGAGCCATTGGGCAAAAGGTTGATGAACAAGCGGAGAAATATTACAATCCATCCGTTGTTTCCAAAACTGCAGGAACAATTGCTGGTTACGGAATAGATGCAGCACTCACCCCAGGAGGTGTAGGGAAAGCAACTTCTTCCGTAGCCAAGGGTGTGGTAAAGGTAAGTCAAAAAGCTGCAGGTTGGTGGATAACCGACAAGATTTGCCAAGGAGGTCTCCATATTTATGGCAAGCTATGGGGAACTGAGGATGAAGAGAAGAAGGATAACCGTACCATCTTTGGTGATGAGAATGCTTCCACAAAGATACAGGCCGGAGCAAAGAGATATAAAAAGAATGGTACGGAATTGATGATGAACATCAATAGTGGACTTGCAAAAAAGATAAAGTTGCCACCCCCAAACACATCTTTAACCATAAAGAAAGAAAGCAACGCCCTATTGGCGGAACACAAGGGTAATTCCCAAAAGCTTCTCTCCACCATCAAGAACAATCTCTCCAAACAGTGTGTGTCATTCAACGGAAACAGCAAAGTTCCAGCTTGGATGTTGAGCAACAGCAGCAAGCAAAACAGGGCGTTGGCATCCTCTTTCTACGCCTGTGCCCTGGAAATGTCTAGAGAGCAAAAACAAGTAAGGATGTTTGGAGGCAAGAAGATGACCTTGAAGGAAGTGAGTCAACGAGCCTATGACTATGCAAGGGCAGCAGTTGCCGTAGAGCAACGATCCTCCAAGAATGCAGCTCATGCCCAAAAGGGAACATGGGACAAAAACATGTCTGCGCTCAATGACCAGATAAACACTCCTGGCAAGTCATCTATTCGTAAACGTGCAACTTCCTCTTCTCAAGCAACTCCAGTGGCATCCCCTTACGCTTCGGGGCCTTATGCGCAAAACGGCGTAATGGGAACAGAAGCAAACGGTACAACACAGAATACTGCGCAAAAGCCAAATATAGATGGTTGGGGCAATGCCTTTGAGAGCTTAGGCCTTAATGGATTTGGGGACATCGGCAAGAATCTAGGCTATGTATTGGCCATGCTTCCTGATATGATTATAGGAATGTTCACAGGAAAGACTCCAAACCTAAAGCTTCAGGACAACCTGATGCCATTGGCTGCCATAGTGGGAGGAATGTTCGTAAAGAGTCCTCTCCTGAAGCTGCTGCTCATAGGATTTGGCGGTGCAAACATCTTGAATAAAGCTGGTCATGCAGCCATCAGCGATGGTTTAGCAAAGAGCAACAATGTGTCAAAGACCTACAAGGTTTATCCTGACGAGCCTTTGAATTCAAGAATAGTGAATCCAGCGATGAAGGGAAGCAGTATGATAGCCACTATCGACGGCGTGCCTAGCGTCATCAACATATCAAGAGATGCTGCAGACGCTTACAACAAGGGAGCCATCCCTATCAACACATTGGCGAATGCTGTCCTTCGCAAGTATGATGAGAACAAGGCATTGGCATCGCAGAATTATGAGCAGCATATGAGCCAAGAAGAAACAACAACCCAATCAATGGGTATTAAATAGGTGTTAAGTGCCAGTTATATTAATTTTAGAAATACCTCCTGGTTCGAGAGAATCGGGAGGTTTTAGTTTGTCATTAAGTTAGAGCGGTATTTCCAAGTCGGAGTATCGCTTTTGTTTTACATCTACCTCAATAATCTATACCCTTGCATTAACACCGAGGGGTTAAAGGGGGCGAGCAGCCTCATTTATAATCATTTACACGATAGCCCTTAGAAAAAGAATATGTTAAATAAAAAGGTATATCGTTTTTATACCACCTATCCTGTATTTAATCAGTTACTTTGCCATTGGAAATAAAAAACAACCCAATAAATAAAAAATACAATGGCAAAAAAAGAATCATCTCAACAAGCCTCGGAGCAGCAGGAAGGAAAAGTTGACCGAATAGACAACGCCCTTCAGAAGTTCTCCGACATGCTCATCGCAAGAATGGAGCAAATGAAGGAAAGCAAATGGAAGAAAGGTTGGACGGATGGGCGCACAGCCCAGTTCGGCTTGCCTCAGAATCTCGTGGGTCGCCCTTATACAGGCAGCAATGCTTTCCTGTGCCAAATCCACACCACGATGGAGCATTACAGAATGCCAGTTTACCTTACCATCAAACAGATAAGGGATGCAGGAGGCATGATCAAGAAAGGCGAGCACAGTATTCCTATCTTCAAGTGGGACTTGCGAATCAAGGGCAAGGACGGCAAGAAACTGTCAGAAAGCGACTATCGTAACATGACAAAGGAGGAGCAAGCCGAATGCACCGTTCGCCCTTATCTGAAGGTATATAACGAATGGAACATAGACCAAACCAACCTGGAAGAGGTCAACAAAGAAAAATACGATGCCATCTTGAAGCGTTTCAAGTCAGAGCCTATCAAGGACGAGGTAGGAATGTACAAGAACGAGGCCTTCGACAACCTCCTGAAAGAACAGTCTTGGGTGTGTCCTATAGAATACGAGAAGTTCAATGAATCCGCTTTCTATAGTCCCAAAAGAGACCAGATAGTAGTTCCTTCCAAAAAGCAGTTCAATATCAGCAATACCCCAGAGGATGTTTTCAAGGACGGAATGGAGTTTTACGGCACCACCATTCATGAGATGGCTCACTCCACAGGTCACGAGTCACGCCTTGGTCGTGATGGCATCGTAAAGATAGACCAATTTGGCTCAGACCAATACGCCAAGGAAGAACTTGTTGCGGAGCTTACATCAGCCCTCATAGGCAATGCCATGGGTTTTGATAGCAGAATACGAGAGAACAACATAGCTTATCTCCAAAATTGGATAGGTTCGTTGAAGAAAGACCCGAAGTTCTTGAAGTCGGTGATGTCAGATGTGAACAAATCATCCAAGATGGTTTTAGAACACATCGACGAGCAACGCCGAAAATTAGGAGAAAAGGCCCTGTTGGATGGTTCTCTTGATGGTGTGGAAGAAAAAAACAAGAATGAGCAACAACTTCAAGACCTGAAGGAGGAAGATGCTAAGAAAGAGGGCATAGCCAAGGTATGGCCTTCCGTCAACAACAAGATTACAATGTCCTCTGGCGACATTCTCACCGTTGACTACAACAAAGAGAAAGACACTCTTGAAGTTGCATATAAAACATCAGAAGGTGAGGAAAAAGTTCACTGCACTAACTATGACCACAGCCAGGGCATAAACCAGAACTTAGGCTATGTGTGGGAAGAGCTTTCAAACATGAAGCAATTCCAGGAAAAAGAGACAAAGACTGAAATCCTTTCACAAGGAAAGGACTACTTCACTTCATTGATGGAAACTATAACTTCCACTCCCAACAGTGAGCATACAGTTTTGTCTGTGAAGACTCTTCCCGAGCTACGAGACTATTACAAGGGGAATCCCAATGTAGGAGCTTGGATAAATCAAGCATCCAACAAGGAAATCATAGAAGCAGGAGCAGACTTCTTGCCTAACCTCCGCTATAGCCACAAGGAAGGCAGAAGCCTCTACAACATAGAGGCAGCGTATTCAAACATCAACGCATTATATCCCGATGTTGTGGACAATGACGCAAAACGCCAAATTGTTCATCGAATCAAACAAGCCGAGGAGGTGGTAACCTCCTACCATAACAACATCGAGGAAAAATTTGGAAAAGAATTTCTCATGGAAAAAGAAAATATGAACAAGGTTCTTTCTCGAAATGACTACCAGGAGCAAGGTCAGACCATACAGCTTGACCCAAAGGATGAGAAGAAATATTTCTCGTCCTACAACTACTTTCAGATGGAATCCGAGACCGCCGAGTTTGACAAACTAAAGGATGCCGAGAACTATGAAGGCATCCTTGCCCTGGCGAAAGAATATGATCAAGGTGACAGCATGGACTTGGAGCATGTAGAGACCAGCATGACACCAGACTATGGTGATGATGTTCTCATTGATGATGAGAACTATGCTGTTGTATATAACAATTCAGTAGGTGGAACCTACAACTTGTTGAGAAAGTACAGTGAGAATGACATCCGAGAGGCCATCGAGCGTTACGGTATGCCAAAGACTCCAAGCTATGCAGTGAAGTTCATTGACCAGCAGATGGGCTTGGAAAAAGGCGTAAAGCCTTTAGTAGAGATTCCATCCCCAGAGGCAAAGGCTGTAGCCAAGAGCTTTCGAGAAGACTTGACACCTCAATTCACCATGCCGAATGGGAAGGTTCTAGATTACCACTATGACGCTAGCGACAACAAAGTCATAGTAGGAGAAAAGTTAAATGATGGTTCTTTCATAGAAACTTATGTCCACGATTACGACTTTGCTCTCAGCAAGGCAGAAAACATGTCTGCCATATACAAAGAGTTGTCAACTGAATATCAAGCAAAAAAGGCGAGCGAGGAAAAGAAAACTCCTCGTGAAGACAGCTATATCCAGACAGATGTCGTAGGTAAGGCCAAACAGATAGCATCCACAGGTGTTCCTATGGAAGAAGCAGAGAAAAAGGCTTCATCCATTGTGAAAGAAGAGGTTCACAAGGAACACCATAAGCAAGAAGCCGAGAAAGACAAGCAGGAAAAGGACAAGGCAAATCAAGCCGCAGCAGAAGAGAAGAAAGAGCAACAAGAGAAAAAAGAGGAATCAAAAGAGGCCAGCGAGGCGACAGCCAAAGCCCTTACCCATGCAGCCCTTCTCGTTGGAGCATTATCTGCTGCCAAGCAGAATGAGGGAATTTGGATGAACAAATCCCAGAAAGGTAATGCAGAGTTCATCAACACCCACACCCCTATCACGGCCTACAACAACATTATGATGAACCTCAATTCGGATGCCAACAAGTATAAGACGAATGTCTATACTTATTATAATCCTGCCAAGGAGAATAACATGCCAGTGAAGCAGAACGAGAAAGGCATGGAGTTCCATTGGACTAGTTGGGGGTATCAGAACGCCATGGATAAAGACGAAGTCATCACCAGCAAGCAGTTTGACAAACTTCCTGATGACGAGAAGTCTTTCTATACCAAACATGCCACACGAGTTATGCAGAACATCTACAATGTGGAGCAAACCACCATGAACGCCAACAACCATGACGCTTACGTGGAAATTCTGAAGAACAAGGGAGCGCAGCTTTCACAAAACGAGAAAGAGCAAAAAGGGAAATACTCTTCTATTATGAAACAATGGAAAGAGTTGAAGGGCAAGCATCCCGATGCACTTCTATTGTTCCGCATTGGCGATTTCTATGAGATGTACAAGCAGGATGCCAAGCGAGGTTCGGAAGTGTTGGGAATCACCCTGACCAAGATGAATGAAAGTAAAGACTTCCATCTTGCAGGATTTCCACATCAAGCACTTGACACCTACCTTCCAAAACTCATCCGAGCAGGAGAACGAGTAGCCATCTGCGACCAGTTGGAATCAAAGAAGACCGTCAGCCAAGGCTTCGACGCAAAAGCAATACTGAACAAAGCATACGCCACTGCCAAGGAAGTGGCCAAGCAAAGCGGTATGCAATATGAGCGAGTGATGGTTTTGCAAGATGCCAAATACGATTCCAAGGAAGACAAGATTGTCGTAAGCGGCATGAAAGGCGAAGTTGGAAACGAAAAGATGGCTGCCCTTTACAAAGCAAACGACATCTACAGAGCCGTTGTTGCAGCCACAGGTACAGAGAACCGTCTTGACCGTTCGGGCAGAAACAACCTCCTCCCAGAGGACGATGCCAAGCATGAGCAGCTGGTGAGAGAACTTGCAGCAGGAGTTATGATGGCTCGCCAGGGACTTCCAGCCATTCTCTCAAAGGAGAATGAGAAACTTATTCCTTATTGGGAACGAGAGATAAAGGAAAATCCAAAACTCTTGGGAATAGTAGAAAGAGATGTGAACAATGCTGTAGAGACCATCGACAACCTTGTGGCAAAGCGAAAGGTTGACTACGAGGCCATCCGTGGACAGCTTCCAGGAAAGACGATGGAGAATCCATCAAAATATTCCATCTCCCAAGACTTGGCCAAGCTGCCAAACATAGAGACCAAGGAAATAGTAGTGGTAAAAGACATCTTGCGAAAAGAAGCAGATGTCATTCTTCCTGCAGGAGCATCCTTGGAAGTGAACAACGAGGTTCCTGGCATGAGAAAGGACAGAATCACCATAGCCTTGAAGAAAGAAGGCATTGACGATGTGAGGTTCTATAATGCCGGTGGTTCACTTGGATTGAATAAGCCAAACTCCTATTTCCAAGGGAAGGAAGTCACGCTCAACAACTTGAAGCAGTATGAGTTGGTTCCCCACCATACACTTGATGTAGAGAAACAAGCCGCCCCGAAGAAGGGAGTGGTTATCAAAAACTTCCAAGCCATCAAGGATGACAACGGCAGATACGCCTTCTTCATCAAGCCGGAGAACGAACCTTCTTTCTCTGTATATCCTGCCAAAGAGCACTTGAACACGTTCTACAACGTAATCAAGACGGACAAACAGGCAATAGTCCACGATGCCCTGGCACAAAGATATTACGAGATGGCCACCAAGCATCCTGACACCAAGCTAGACCTTATCACCCCTAAGAAAGTTGATGTGGATATGAAGCTCATAGAGCGTCCTTCCATTACATCGAGCGCACAGGATGCCAAGCAGAAGCTCATCTTTGCCACCATCAATGGGCGGCGTGTACAAGCTCCTATCAACAAGCAACAATGGCAAAAGATGTGGCTTGCCGAAGATATGGGAGCCTACAAGAGGGCTTTGGCCGCCGTCATCTTCGAGCCTATGCTGAAAAGAGGTATGGAAGGAGAGCAATCTCAACAGGCTGTTAGCGAATCAGAGAAAGTAGAGATTAAGGAAAAGCCTGCCCCTGAGAACAAGGTACAGGAAACTGTTACGGAAACTCACAGAACAGGCCTACATATGTAATACACGAGGGTGCATCTAAAGGTGCGCCCTCATAAAACTATCATAAATGGCATTAGACAAGCAAGCGTTTTACAGCCAGTATGCCCAGGTAGCCATCGAGCAACAGAAGAGATATGGCATTCCTGCCTCCATCACCTTGGCACAGATGGGTTTGGAAAGCGGCTTTGGCACATCTACCCCTGCAAGAAGGAGCAACAACTTCTTCGGTGTAAAGGTTGGCAGCAGTTGGACTGGAGCCTACGACTATTACAGCGATGACCGTCCAAACGAGAAGTTCCGCAGATACAACAATGTGATGGAAAGCATCGAAGACCACTCCAAGGTCTTGATGAAATCCCGCTACAGCCACTGCCAGAACTATTCGCCCACCGATTATGTTTCTTGGGCAAACGGCATCAAGGCTGGCGGCTACGCCACAGATCCAGACTATGCTTCCAAGCTTATATCCGAGATTAACAAGTATGGGCTAGGAAAATATGATCAAATAGGCATTCAACAAGCCCAAAGCCAAGGATTGGTAACAGGATATGCCAGAGGTCAATCGTCAACGACCTCTGTTATAACCCTACCCCCCTTGCAAGGCAATTGGGCTTTGCCTATTGATTTATCTGTCGTAAAGCTCAGTTCCGAGTTTGGAGTACAGAGACCAGGGCATAAGCATGGAGGACTAGACCTCTCCACTCAAGGCAAAAACTATCCTGTATATGCAACCGAAGACAATGGAAAGGTTGTCGCTGTGGAACCAAACAATGGAGCAGCAGGAAACATGATTGTTGTGGAATATGACCGTCAGGATGGCAGCAAGGTACAAACAACCTATATGCACTTATCCCAAATAGGAGTAAAAGAAGGTGAAGCTGTAAATGCAGGTCAACAAATAGGAGTCTCAGGCAACACAGGCCGCTCTTCAGGGCCACACTTACATTTTGAGACAAAATACCACAATGCCAATGGGAATTGGGAGAAGTTTGACCCTAAGCTATACCTTGCAGAAATGGAGGTTAGAAGTAATCAAGCGACAGCTTTGGATAAGAATGGAAACGATGCGTTAGCCGCTTACCGCAGTCAAATGCAGTTTGCAGGAGGCGAAGCCCCATCCTATCAGCAACAAGCGTCAGACCCGACACAAGCACTTCTGGCATCCATCACCAACAGTAACGACCCCACAAAATGGTTGTCATTGCTAATGAGCAACAACGGAGAGGACCTTTCTGGAAGAGACCCAATCTCTTCACTTATAGGAAGTCTGTTCTCTGCCGCCCTTACAGTAGCCATGCAGTTGAGAAGCAGCGAGGAGATACAAGCCGAGGAAGAAGCCGAAAGCCAGCTTAAACAGCAATCGCCAGACGAGGAAAATAGCAATCTAGTAAAGATGACTCGCCAAGATGTAGAAAAGGCACAGGCAACGGCATCCATGCAATTTGATGCGGAATCCCCAGAGCAACAGCAGCAACAAGGCCAACGCCTCGCATAAATAAAGAAATAATTATATACTTATATAAACATATAAAACAATAAAAATATGATTAAGTGTAACGTAACAGCATGTGGAACCATCAGCAGTTCCGCAGAAGAGAAGCAGAGTAAGGATGGAGAGAAATTCATCTCCTTCGGCATGATTGTTCCTTTGCTGGGAAAGGATGGAACAGCGAAAGAAGTATGGGTAACGGTGTCTGCGCCAGGAAATAAAGAGACAGCCGCCTCTTACTCCGCTGGCAGAAAGGTAACGATAAACGGCGTGATGTACATCAGAAAACACGACGGAAACATCTACCTGAACCTTCGCACCGACTCCAACATCGAGGTAAACGAGTCCACTACCAATGACCGATTGGAGGGAAGCATGGAGTTCCGAGGCAAGGTAAGCAAGAAAGGCATCAAGGAGCTGAAAGACAAGAAAGGCAAGGACTTTCAGTCGTTCGCAGCATTCTCCTCTGACAAAGAGGGAGAGAACAGAGAGTTTACATGGGTAAGCTTTGTAAACTTCTCCCCTATCCATGAGGATTACTTTGCAGCAGAGAAGTACGTGGAAGTCCATGGAGACTTGCAACTAGGCATCTTCAAAGGAGAACTTCAGATAGAATGCAAGGTAAAGAGCATTGCTGCCTGGGACTTGAACAAAACTACAGATGCAAATGGAACAGCGCAAACAGCACAGTCATAGATTTCTCCACTTCATCTATATATTTGGAGTTTTGGCAGTAGGAGCCATTGGCATCCTACACATGATATTCCCAAAGAAATAACAAGAACACAAACAGGGATAGTGTCATCATGAAAGATGGTACTACCTTCTGTTTGTTTAAGACAAAGCAAGAAATAATGGCAAAAGAAGAAAAGCAAAACATCATTAGTAATTTTCTGAGCGGATGGCAGAAGCTATTCGGTGGAGCAAAAGAACATACCACCCCAAAAGCGAAGCCATTCCCAAAGAACCATTTCTACAGCCCAGAAGAGCTAGAGTATCTTTCACAAAACAAAGAGGGTTCCCTTATTGACCAATGGGCTGTTTCCATTGGCAAATGGGCATTTGAACAAGGAAAGGATAAATCATCCCCTACAAAGTTTGCCGCCGTCAAATGGCAAAATGGATTGATGGCTACATGGATAGACGGAAAGCTCACACCTGACACAAAAGACAGACAGATTGGAAGATTATTACTTCTGAAGGAGCGAGGATATGAACTTCCAGAACGATACGAGAACATGGTGCAAGACTACGAGGCACAAAGCCTTGTAGGCAAATACTTTGTGTCCAATAATGACAAAAGCATCATTAAGATTGACTCCTATGACAGAGGAAGACTGATCTTTGATGCCCCAAGTCTTGTTCTGAAGAAATGGGAAGATGGTAGTCTTTCCTCAAACGAAGAAAAAGTTGCCTACGCTGATTTTCATAAGTCGCTGAATGAAAAATATACCATCATGGAAGAAGAGCGACAAAAGGAATTTCAAGAGAAACTTGCCAACTTCGAAGACGGCAAGGAGCTTTACAAAGGAATGCACAATCTTTTGCGCCAAACCTATCCCCCAACAATAGGTGGCAGTATTCCTATGGAATTACGCACAGCCCACCCTGTAGGTTTCTTCGATGGAAAAGTTATTCCAGTTTCATGGTCACTCACCAGTGAAAAGGATATTAAAGTTAACGTTTACACCAATCACAGCAACGCTTTAAGTAGCATTACCATCAACGAGGACAACGCATACAAAGCTAAGAGTTTGCTCAACAGCATTGCACATGCAATAAATAACGAGAAGGTTAATGGTTTAACTCGTTCGCTAGTGAATGTTCTGGGCAACAAACTTGGTGAAGACAAAATCTTTGCCAAGGAGAACAACACCCCTTTGCTTGAAGCTAGAGAGGGAACAGTCAATGCCGTTACTGCTACCAACGACGGCAGAGTTATAGCTTTCAATCTCAACACCCACAAGGAAATTCCGTTGCATGGAAAAGAAAGCGTTGAATTAATGCAAGCCTTGCTTTTCGAGGGTTTGGATGAGCAATCTCGCCTTCGAAAGGAGTTGAGCATCCCCAAGATGAAGGACTATGTGGAATCTATGGAGGACGAAGAGGACATTCTGTCCGGAAACAAGGAGCTTCTTCCACATGGTTCCAAAGTAGATAGCCTTTACGGTACATATTATAGTGCCGAGGAGGAATATTCAAGCTACGCCCAAGGAACCTTGCCACTAGCTGCAGAAGACAAAGCTGAATTCATAGCAGACCTTCAATCATCATTCATGAACTTCAAGCAAGAACTACAAAATATGGTTGAAGCTTACAAAGACCATGATGGTGTCATCGACACAAATAAAGTGAGCAAGCTAGAAAAACTTGACAGAATTCTGAATATCGAGGCAAGAGGTCAGACTCCTGTCAAACCTGTACCTGTAGCCGCAAAAAGAGAGTCACCAAAGGAATCACTACAGGATGCAGAAGCCGCTTCCAAACAGAATGACCTCAAAGAGGTAAAGAACATAAATGCCGAAGAAGTTGACCAAAAAGCCATTAAGTCCTTCTTTGGCAATGTAAACTATGCACCTAAGAAAGTGAAGGAAGAGAGTTCTAGACAGGTTGCGCCACAGAGATTGACGGAAAAAGAAAAAGACGATGCAATCTCACGAATCGACAAGCGAATCGCAGAACTGCACCGTCTAGGAAAGGAGCAATCTCTCAAATCCAATATTGGAAACTCAGCCGACTCCCACCGTCGTGGGTACCTCCCATCAGGAACGTCTCCTGATGGCGCACAGAGCGTTGCCCCTTCTGATGGCAAAGATAATAAAAAATTTCCATCTAAGTATCTATTTCTTGGGAATTTAGCCCATTTTATAACATCTTTTAATACAAATATAGGCATTAACGCCAGCAATTTTACAAAAGAGTTATATAAAGGCATAGGGTTACACCCTCACGGTAAAGATGTTCAAGTTTCTGAATATATTAATTTTTCCAACGACAAAGGAGAAAAAACAACAGTCCGTCTTTCTGATCATCGAGCTAACGCACTCAGCATCATCAAAAAAGGAGGAAGAGCGGCCGAAGGATATTCTATCGTTATAAAAGTAGAAGATTCTCCCGAAACAAAGTTCAAGGCAAACAAACATTCCCAAGTAAAGGAATACGTTTATGACAATCCAGACCGCCAACGCCTTTTGAACATCGGCAAAGGAATCTTCGACCTCCTGGACAGAGGAGAATACACCGACTTGGCCAATGCCAACGAGATAAACATATCCCCTAGAGGAAGGCAGCATAAAGAACTACGCACTCCTGACGGCAAGCTACTGGGCTTCACCTATCAAGGAAAGATTTACCTTTATCCTGAGGCAAAGGGCTTTGAGCCACCAGTACATGAGTACACCCACTTGTGGGCGGAAGCACTGCAAGACAGGAACTGGAAAGAATGGAAGAATGTCGTAGGCATGATGAAAAAGTCGAACCTCTGGAACGAAGTAAGAGACCTCCACACCGAGCTTATTGCCACCGATGACATTGCCGAGGAAGTCCTTGCCACCTATTCTGGAAGAAGAGGCGCAGAGCGTTTGGAGTCAAAGCTTAAGGAAATTGTTGCTAGCAACAAGAGTATGGACGAGAAGACCGCAGAGACCCAGGCCGTCACTCAAATGAACAATGCCGTTTCAAAGTTCTGGAATGTCATGTCTGACTTTTTGCACATTCATTATACATCCGCAGAAGAAGTAGCAGATAGAGTCTTGTATGAATACACCAAAGGTCTCTACCCTCTCAATTATGAAGAAGTCGCTCAACAAAAGGGCAAGACCAAGCCATATTATGTTTCCGTAGAGGAAAAAGA
The DNA here is from genome assembly GCF_015074785.1 of Segatella copri. Taxonomy (NCBI): domain Bacteria; kingdom Pseudomonadati; phylum Bacteroidota; class Bacteroidia; order Bacteroidales; family Prevotellaceae; genus Segatella; species Segatella copri. The sequence goes on along the minus strand of NZ_CP042464.1, from coordinate 480,102 downwards.
CAATGGTCGATGGCATCGTCCAGAAGTAGAGCAAAGAGCGGCCTATCAGCGTTATGGAGAGATGATGGCTGATAAGCTATCCCTTCAACTCACCTATGGCGATATGCCATGGATAAAGAGCGACAAGCAGATTCCATGCGACCTGAGCAAGAAGGCATACCATGGAATGGATTCTTTCATGCTGGCCTTGGACGCAGAAAAGAACGCCTATACCTTACCTATTTATATAAGCAAGGAAGATATCCAGGCAAACAACTTGCTGGTGAAGTCAGATGCCACCTTCTTCCCTATCATAGAAGAAGTAGGTGTAACAGAGTTATATAACATCGAGCAAACCAACTATCCAATCTTGCACCCGAAGGATTACGAGGAGTTAAAAGTAGATAGCATCGCATCCAATCGTTACAAGCAAAGTAACGAACTGGGCCAACTACTCCGCAAAGGAGCATGGCAGACCGCTATTGCCTTCGATGGCAAGCCTAGCCTTGCCTCCTACAGTGCGAAGAACGACACCATCCATGTGGCACCTGTTCAACACTATGAGAAAGAGCAAGATTTCTATCGAGACTTAGGAATGGGACTGACAAGAAGCACCAGAAAGGCAGAGGCAAGAAAGACCAGCTTCGAGTCACTATCCAGAGAAGAATTGGTTTCCTTGGTTGGCAGTGTCATCCTTGGTCAAAAGAACCACTTTGATGTAACAACGCCACAGCAAACATCCATGTGGAAAGAGCGTCTAAGAAAAGACCCAAGCTACACCAAGCAAGTATTATCTTCTGCAGATGTTGCGTCGCAGATTATCATGCAACGTATCGACATTCTCAAAAAAGGAGGAAACCAAGACATTGACCTCCGTTCTTCCACGCCAGTAGAAGTAGATATTGACGGTAACGGCATTGTTGAAAGCCAAGAAAACCTTGTCCCAGACCAAAAGCAAAGCTCCAACGGAAGCCAGGAGCAAAGTGACGAAGTTCCTAGGCAAGAGAAGAGACATATGCACAGATAAAGAAATCCCTCGCTACTTTCACAAGCGGCGAGGGACTGACATTTAACTTTATATTTATGAAAAACTCTATTTACTGTTATCGTAAAACCTATTCCATGCAAGCCTGATTGGCCGCATCAAAAATCAATTCTTTGATATTTGCCAAAGTTGGATTTATCAAAGAAAAGTGTCCATCTCCCATTGCACCCTTGACAAAATCAATGGTGTCCCACCATTCGATGACCTTGTCTTCTAGTAGATGCGTTTGAACGGCACAGTCCGTTTTGCTCGCAGTTGGATTATTGTATCTCCAAAGCGTAACAATAGCAGCCTCTTCGCACCCTGCAAGGAGAATGTTCACCTTTTCATTTTCATCTACCCACTTTCGGTAGATGTCAACATAAGAAGGCACATCCACTTCCTCTTGTTGATTATCATTCCCTTCATCCTCCTCATTTCCATAGCTGACATTTTCTTCCTCCAGGAATTTTGTTGCAGAAGTGTTGTTATCAGGAAGGTTGTTGTCGGCAATGAAGGAAAAGTAAGCATCCAACATTCCTTGGGAATGATGCTTCACGTAATCCAATTCCGTTATATCTCTCGACAGGAACATACCATTCAGGCGTTCCTCGTCCACAAAACCTACAATTTCCATATAATCTAGCCTTAATTACATATGTATTCCACGACTTTGTTTAGCCTTTTCTATAGCAGCATCCTGTGCCACACACATCTCCTCGGAATATTCATCCTCCGGGACATAAGAAAGCATACCTTTGTCATCCTTTGTCCAACAGCCATAGATGCCAAAGTTATACTTGTCTAGCATCACGTTGCCATCTTTTTCCTCCTGCCACTTTTGCGCATCACCGTTGACACTGCGGACTCCAGTTTCCTCGTTCAAATCGATGCCGGCAGAAAACATCTTGTCTTCCTCTCCCTTGGTAACAACCTTTCCTTCTTCAAGTTCCATAAGCTCACTTTCAGAAAGTCCCACCTTGTTAGCCAATGTAGATAAGTTCTGGTCAATGATGTCTGCCTTTACAGAAATGGTAGCATTTGTAGCCCCATCGAGCTGCACATAGTTCCAGGAATTGTTCGACGGTAGCAACACCTTCAGAACTTGTCCGTTTTGCAAAGCGGTTTTCTGTTCCTCCGTAAAATACTCAAGATTGTTCTTTGCGATGAGAGGCAAGAACACTGGATGAAGCCCATCCTCTGTTTGCTGTAAGCGGATTCGAGCAAAATCCTTGTGGACAACTCCATCAAAATCTGCTCTCTCAATAGGGAGCAAGGGAGTTCTTTGCCCAGAAAGGAACTTATTCATAATACTTTCAGGAAAGTCGTCTATCATTTCCTGTGAGAGTCCGAAGTTAGCCAACTCCTCGTATGGGATTTCGCTTTCAGAAAATTTCAATTCGTTCATAATCTTATTCTTGTTTAAAGTTTTCGGCAAAAGTACACATTTTCTTATCAAGGCTTTCCACAAATACGACATACCTTTTTATTTAACATAGATTTTATCCTTATCCAAATCAAAGCTCTTGCTACAAATAGCCTTCAACCTTAATAATCTATACCTGAAAACACCGAGGGGTTAAAGGGGGCGAGCAGCCTCATTTATAATAATTTACACAAAAGTCTTTAGAAAAAGAATATGTTAAATAAAAAGCTATTTTATATTTACGCCCATAATTTCTTCCATTCATATTACTTTTGCAAGCTAAAGAAGTATTATTATATAAAGAATAAGGCATGATTAGATTTCTTTCATTTTTACTATTTCTCCTATGTTGCCATTCCCCGATGGGGATGGCACAAGGAAAGAAAGACATGAAGGACTACTGGATAGACAAATACCTAAGTGTGAGTTTTCCTTTGGAAAGCATAAGGATAAACTCCACCTTTGGCAGTAGGGTTGATCCTTTCACAGGGAAGCACAAGCAACACAAGGGACTTGACCTTAGGGCAAGATACGAGGAAGTACTATCCATGTTCGATGGCTACGTGAAAGGCGTAGGCTACGACAGTGGCTCTGGGAAATATATCACCATGCAGTATGGCGATTACACGGTAAGCTATTGCCATTTATCTGAAATTTGGGTGAGCGACAACCAGAAGGTCTATGCAGGAGACCCAATAGGCATCAGCGGAACTACAGGACGCTCCACTGGGCCACATCTGCATATCACCAGTAGGCTTCGGGGCCGTTTGGAAGACCCATACGACTTGCTTCTTTACATAAAAGAGACGAGAGAGAAAGCCATCAAGGCATTGAAGATAGACGAAGACAAAGTGCTTACGCCCGATGATTTCATCAAGCATTATGCCCAAGCGGCCATGCGCCAACAAAGAAAATACGGCATACCAGCCTCTGTTATACTGGCACAGATGGCGTTTGAAAGCAGATGGGGAAACAGCAGCCTGGCACAAATAGGCTATAATTTCTTTGGAATAAAGGCCAATAGCAACTGGCTCAGAAGAGGCCTACCCTACAGCATTCATGATGATGACCGCAAAAACGAGAAATTCTGCAATTTCTCCTCGGCAGAGGAAAGCATCAAGTATCATTCCAGGTTGTTGATGAGTGACAGATACGCTCGCTGTTGGCGATACAAGCCAACCGACTATCACAACTGGCTTGTCGCAATCAAGGCAGGAGGCTATGCGACTAGAAAAGACTATGTGAAGAAATGCGAGAGCATCATTCTTCAACATAAGCTTTATCTATACGATATAGAAGCTGAGAAAATGTAACATAAGACAAAACTATAATAATAAATAAAATGAAGAAATTAAAGATTTTGCTGGCAGCCTTATTGGTAATAGGCAGCACAGCCAAGGCACAGGTAGTTTATGGAGAGAATGAGAAGGAATATATCAAGGCATCCTCTTTCTCCAATGGCAGAACTGAAAAGAAAGACAGCAAGCCATTCCTTTCCGGACAAGAGAAATATAAGTTATCCAGCATAGGTAGCAATTGGTTTGGCAGCATCAAGGCTGGTATGTCCACCTTCTCTGGAGCACCAGTAGGATGCACAGACTTCTTTGGCCATACACGTCCTACCATGGTATTCAGTTTGGGTAAATGGCATTCACGTTTCTTTGGAACACGCCTGGTGTACCAAGGGTTCAAGTTCACAAATGCAATCGATGAAGCCATGAAGTTCCAAAATTACCATGGAGACTTGATGCTCAACGTATCGAGTTTTTACAGAACCACCTACGATCCACTTCCAAGATGGGACTTGGTTCCATATATTGGAGCTGGTGTAATTCACAACTCAGAGCTACACCATATTCCGTTTGCCCTCTCATACGGCCTACTCTGCAGTTACAGGGCAACCAATCGCTTGCACGTTACCGCCGAGTTGGGAGGAACCAGTACCTACCAAAAGTTTGATGGTTTAGGGAAAAACAAGCATTTCGGTGACAACCTTTTCCAAGCAACCATTGGACTCACCATCGGTATCGGCAAACAAGGATATGAACGTAAGCCTGTTTTGGAGATCTTAGACACAGACAACCAAGGCGTAACAGACTTGACCAACTATCCCAAGAACAGTTTTGATGGACTTCGAAAGCTAAGAGACAGAATGGCAAGTGAAGAACAAGCCGTCGAGAACAGTGGCATTCAACTGGACGCACCTATTCTATTCTTCTTCAAGATAAACTCCACCAACCTTGTTGACAAGCAACAACTTGTAAACATAGGAGAAATAGCAGGAGCTGTGAAGGAGAACAATCTAAATGTCAAGATTATAGGAGCTGCAGACAGCAAGACTGGCACACCGAAGCACAACAGAGCACTCAGCGTGAAGCGTGCAAAGTATATTGCCAAGCTACTTATGAAGGCAGGAGTAGATAAAAGCAAGATGCAAGGCATCAGCAGAGGCGGCATCAACCTTTACAAGCCATACACCGCCAATCGACACACCTGTGTTATTGTGTACAAAGAAGAAACAAAATAACATACATCATTCCTTTTCCATAAGCAATTATGGAAGAGGAAAATTTCCTATATAAAATAATAAGGTATGAGAACCATAAGAACAAACACAAATCCACGAGCCACGGATGTAGCCCCACAGCTGCAAAGCGTATTGAATGCCAATGGTATGCAAGCCCATATTTCAATGACAGAGACAGGCACCTATCAGCTTGTCACCATGTCACACAACTCTTCGCAGCCAAGATATTACAATATCAACCAAAAGCAGTTGGAAGCCTTGATGAACGGAGGAACAACCGTATGGGACAAGAATGCCTACAACACTTTTGTTTCTATTGTGAAGAACGATTATTACATTCCAGGTTCCTTTGTAGCAGCAAGAAATGCCAATTCTCCTGTTAACATGGGATTGAATGGTCATCGACTCAACGTAGGAGAATACGGCTATATGGGCGACCCACGTTTTCGTCCATTTTCAGGGCCAGGTTTTGGCAGATTCGACAACTCAATCTTTGGAATGTTGTTTGGAAGAGACAGATATCACGTTCGCAGAATCAATGATCGACCTTTCTTTGCCAATAGTGCGCCAGTTGTCATAGACCGTCCAGATGGTAGATTAAAGCCTGGAGAATTGAAGACAGGAAGCTATGGCTTCTATGACAAAGGTAACCAGCAGCAGGATGCCCTTGCCAACATGAAGGTAGAAAGCAAGCCTAAGGAGTTGGTGCGTCCTAAAGGACAGGCAGAAAGATTATCAGATATCTATAGCCCAGACTTAACGCTCACCCCAGAGACCTTTCAGCATTTGCTGGCATCCCATGGCGTTGTGATAGATGAAAAAAACAAGACCCTCACCATCAAGTCATCCTCTGTTAATGCAGACTTGCAATACAAGCTGACGGATGACGAGGTTAAAAAACTGATGACAGAGAAGTTTAAGAACACAGGTAAGAAGAATAGCACAAAGAACGCAGTAAGCATCGATGAGCGTCTTGCCATCCTGAACAATGTCATTAAAGCTGACTTTAGCGACAAGATAACTCGTGAACAGCTTAACACCAAGGACTATGTTTCCATTCATCTGACACCAGAGAAAGAAAAGGAAATCTTTGCAAAGGAAGTTGCATCCCAACACTATACGACAACAACGTCTGACATCATCGACCTACAGAACATGAGAGAGGACTACCATTCGGGATATATTGACAAATGGAACTCAATCGGGGTTGTGGATGGTAGAACACTCAACCCAAACGAAGGGTTCTATTTACCAGTGAAAGATGGCAGAAGAGTTACAGTTGGTGAAATCCAAGCCTATCCTACCCATGATGGAGTGAAACCATCTTTCAGAATGACAGCAGTCATCAATGGGCAGGTCATGAGCCATGAGATTAGCAAGGAAGACTACTTGAAGTTCATCAATTACGAAGACAAATACCGTCTTCAACTCTTTGACAAAGTGTTTGACGAGGTAAAGATAAAGAATGCATCCAACGGAGAGTTGCAAGATAACGTGAAATCAGGAAACCTCACCACAGCCAATGGAGTTGTTGCCTTAAATGGTGACTACAGCCTTGTCAGTGAAAAGTCCTCAGCAGTAATCACGAGTGCCACGGCGTGGAAAGATGAGATTTCTGGCAACTATCTGATGAACGTAAGAACCAACAAGGATGTTGGCATGTGGTCTTTCAAGATTACTGAAGCTCAGTACAACAACTTCAAATATTCCACAGACGAGGAACGTGCGAAGTTGCTTACCAACATGATTCCACTTACAGACGAGAACAAGGAAAAGATGAAGGTGGTGGCAAGCAATACCCTCTATCAGGGTGGTTACACTAGAGGTCAAAATGCCAATATTCCTCCTTCACTTGCAAAAGTGTTGAAAGACTTAAAGGCAGCAGGACTTGGCTATGAAATCATCACTTCTTCGAACACATCAGAACAAGAGCGTTTCGATGCCATAAAGAAAGGTCTTCAAAAGCTTCAAGACTATGGACAGGCAAAGGGAAAGGATGTAAAGATGCCGTCTGACAGCGAGATATGGCAAATGCTCAAAGAGAATCCCAATCCTCGCAAACTACCTTCCGTAGAAACCAGAACCAAGGAAACTGTTCTCTATGGAAAGGAAGTAATCAACCTCAACGACCTTCGAGAACAAACGAAAATCAACCTTCTTGGCGATGCCAGTATAAACGGTGAATCACTCAATAACATCAAGGCGAGCAAAGAATGGAAGCGAAGCGGAGAGCATGGCAGGGCTACAGAAGTCGGAGATATTGCAGTAGAGAGAATCAAAGATGCCAATGGCAATGCCGTTGAAGGGAAATACAAGATGACTGCAGTAATAGATGGGAATGTCTTTTCCCATGAGATTACCCAAAAGCAGTATGACAAGTTCCTTGCCATCAACGACTATCAAAGAATGAAGCTCTTCGACAAGATTTTTCCAGAGGTAGAGATGAAGACCAAGCCTGAGAGCCGCTTCAATCTTGGCGCAGCCATCCTTGCAGCAGTCACTGTTGGAGCGGATGTAGTGGCAGGTTTGTCCGCACCACCTCGTCCTCGCCCAGAGATATACGAGTCAGCACCAGTTTTCCATAAACCAGGTGTCGTATCTCCACAAGCAGTGTCTGCGGCCGTATATGAAAGCTTGGCAGAGCAACCAGGTAGAGGTCAGAACGAAGGTATGGGGATGGGAAGATAACGCTTCCCATCCCTTTAATAAAATATAAATATACAAGAGATATGAACAAAACCATATTTATGTTTCGCACGGTTACGTTGCGTCCTCATTGGTTTCAATACATAATCAATGAGACAGGTTCTTTGTGCCTCCTTGTTGCTAGTATATGGATATACAAGTTTTGTAGTTTCGCCTATCATGAGTGGGCTATCTATGCTTGCATCCTGCTATTGTTCCACCTTCTTTTCAAGTTAGTTTATCTTGCAAGAATGGAATATATCATCACAGGAGAACAAATCATTATCCTTCATGGGGTGTTCTCCCACTCCACTGATTACGTGGAGCTATACAGAGTTGTTGACTACCAGCAAAGTAGAAGCTTGCCCCAACAACTTTTCGGTTTGAAAACCGTCACCATATACTCAGGTGACCGCAATAATGCCAAACTTGACATGATAGGCATCAAGGCTAGCAATGACATTGTTTCGGAGATAAGATGTAGAGTTGAGTTTAACAAGAAAAACAAAGGAATATATGAAATCACAAATCGTTCGTAAAATTTTGTTCCTCATTTTGCTGGTCATTTTGTACAACGTACAAGTGTTCGGACAAGGAGCGTCCTCCTCCAATCCAATTGAATATACAGCCATAGGAGAAGGAGAGGCATTGTTAAGCAAACAAATAAAGCAACAACAACACTGTCTTGATACATTGTTTGTTCTCCAGGGAGGCATAGTTTACTCACAAACGAAGATGAAGAATTGGGAGCAAAAGTATAATTCTTATTTAAAGACAGCACAAGGATTTGCTTCTTCCATCAAGGCTGCAACAACCTTATATGCAGAAGGGATGCAAACCCTCTCCGCCTTATGGGAGATAAAAACAGCTTGCAAGCTCAATCCACAAGGAATAGCTTCATCGATTTCCATGAACAACCTATATGCTGAAACAGCCGTGGAATTGGTGAAAACCTATAGGTTGCTAAAGAAAGTAGTGGCAGGAGAAGGCGAAGGCCATATGCTCAATGGAGCAGAAAGAACAAAAATATTATGGCAACTGAATAGCGAGATTGAACAGCTCAACAAGAAGTTCCGAGCCTTGGCACTAAGCATCAGCCTCTATTCCTTCGAGGATGTTTGGAATCGTGCCATTGCAGGAAAGATACAAAAAAGCAATAAGACACTTGCCGAGGAAGCCAGAAAAAGGCAGTCTCGCGCCATGAAAATAGTAGCCAAGTTCTATAAAGAACGACAAAACAGCAAACCTTGGGGATGGTAAAACAAAAAAAAGCATCATTATGAAGAAAAGTAATATTCTAATATTAGCAGTCACTGCATTTTTTATGTTCCCCGATCCTGCCCATTCACAAAATGGTCCGGATCCAGTGAGAGCAGGAATGTTCAAGCTGTATGCCAAGACTGCAACCAAAGCCTTAGTTGCACAAGATGCTGTTTTGACTTTGAACGCTGGCGAACATATCATGTCCAAGGAAGAGGTGGACAAGATTAATAATTTTCAAAATCAGTTCAACAAATACTTGACAAGCTTCGATGACATTCTCACTATAGCAGCAGAGATTTACGCCATCTATTTTGAGGTTGACCACGCTGTAAAGAACATCAAGGAATTGAAATCCTTTACGTTCTCTTGTCCAGCTAACACCCTTGCCGTTGCCTTGTCAAAATCAAGAAGCCATATCTACAGCGACATCATAGACAACGGCATCCAGATAGCTGCAGATGTAGAAAAGCTTCTTCCTATCAGCAAGGACGAGGACAAGAACAGCAAGATGACAGAAAAAGAAAGAATTGACTGCATTAGCAGAGTCAGAAAAAGCCTTCAGAGCATGAATTATAAGATAAGAAAGCTGAATCGCCTCTTGCGCTATACAACCCTTATGGATTCATGGTATGAACTGAGAGGAAAATATTATAAACCAAAGAGCATGTACACCATCAGCACAGAATGCCAAAAGAGATGGGCAAGAAAGGCTCGTGGTGTAATGAATTAGAAATAAGAACAAAACAATGGAAGAATCGAAAGAACTTCAAGGTCTCTACACCCTATTTCGAGTAGCCATCTACGTATCGTTGGTGTTAGAGTTTTTTATGTATGCCCTCGATCCATCCGCTTTGGATTTCTTGGGAGGTCTCATTACAGACATTCATTCTCGTCTTCACAGAATGTCTGTATATCAGTATTTGCCTTTCAGTAAACTGGTGACCGTAATGTTGGTCATCATCACCTGTATAGGAACAAAGAACAAGAAGCAGTTGGAGTTTGATGCCAGAAAGATGGTCTTTTGGCCAATATCCATAGGATTGTTACTTGTTACTCTATCTGTATTCTTATATAACTGGGATTGGCATAGTAGAATTTGGATTCTCAAAACAAACATTTGGTTCTACATGGCAGCATCCATCATAGGAACAGTGCTCATCCATGTTGCACTTGACAATGTTTCCAAATACTTCAGGGATGGTATGTTGAAAGACCGCTTCAACTTCGAGAACGAGAGTTTCGAGCAAGCAGAAGAATTGGTGGAGAACAAGTATTCCGTAAACATACCTATGCGCTACTACTACCGAGGCAAGTTTCGCCATGGATGGATAAACATCATCAATCCCTTCAGAGGAACATGGGTAGTAGGTACACCAGGTAGTGGTAAGACTTTCTCTGTGATAGAGCCATATATAAGACAACACTCCAAGAAAGGTTTTGCCATGGTAGTATATGACTACAAGTTCCCTACCCTAGCAACCAAGCTCTATTACCATTACAGAAAGAACCAAGCTGCTGGAAACACTCCTGCGAACTGTAAGTTCAACATTATTAACTTCGTTAATGTCGAGTATTCCAGAAGAGTAAATCCTATTCAGCAAAAGTACATCAGCAACTTGGCTGCTGCAATGGAAACAGCCGAGACTTTGGTAGAATCCTTGCAAAAAGGACAAAAGGGAGGCGGCGGTAGTGATGACTTCTTCCAGAAGTCTGCAACCAACTTCCTCGCCGCTTGCATTTACTTCTTTGTTAACTACAACAAAGTGCCTTATGATAAAGATGGAAATATCCTTGATGCCCAATACGAGCAAGTTGAAGGAACATTCCATCAACGACTCACAGGTAGGGTCTATGCAAAAGGATGTCTGGGACAAGCAGACAAACTTGTGGAGCCAGCCTATTGGAAAGGGCAATACTCCGACATGCCTCATGTCCTATCCTTCCTCAACCACGACTACAAGGAAATCTTTGAGGTGTTGAATACAGATACAGAGGTGGCACCACTTCTTGGTCCGTTCCAAACAGCCTTTGAGAACAAGGCCATGGAACAGTTGGAAGGTATGATTGGTACACTTCGAGTTCAAATTTCTCGATTGGCCACAAAAGAAAGCTATTGGGTATTCAGCGGCGATGATTTTGATCTAAAAGTATCAGACCCTAAGAGTCCAAGCTACCTTCTCATAGCCAATGACCCAGAAATGGAATCCATCGTGGGAGCATTGAACGCATTGATTCTGAACCGTCTTGTAACACGAGTGAACAGTGGACAGGGCAAGAATGTTCCTGTTAGTATCATCGTAGATGAGCTGCCAACCTTATATTTCCATAAGATAGACCGTCTGATAGGAACTGCCCGAAGCAACAAGGTAGCAGTGACATTAGGTTTCCAGGAACTTCCACAGCTTGAAGCTGACTATAGTAAGGTAGGAAAAGATAAGATTATCACTACCGTTGGTAATGTAATCAGTGGTTCTGCGAGAAGTAAAGATACCTTAGACTGGCTGTCCGGAGATATTTTCGGAAAGGTGGTACAGTTGAAGAAAGGTATCACCATTGACCGAGACAGGACATCCATCAACCTCAATGAGAATATGGATAGCCTGGTTCCTGCCTCCAAAATTTCAGATATGGCATCTGGATGGATTTGCGGTCAGACAGCTAGAGACTTCACTGTTACAAAGACTGGTAGAAAGGGGGCCATGGATATCCAGAAAGCTGAGGAGTTTAAGACTTCCAAGTTTTTCTGCAAGACCAACTTCGACATGGACGAGATAAAGAAAGAGGAAGCAGACTATGCAAACTATCCTCTTCCGAAGTTCTATGTATTTGAATCTCCTGATGCCAAGGAGCGAATGCTCTCACAAAACTTCAGTAGAATCAACCAAGAAGTTGACGATATGATAAAGCATATCCAGACAGAATGCAAAAAAGAAAGTAAAACAAATAAAAAGTAACAAATATTATGAAGAGATTATTATTTATCGTATTGGCTATGATAGCCACAATAACATCATTTGCTCAGCAGAAAGATGTAACTAGTTTTCTTGGTATTCCTGTAGATGGAACAGTTTTAAGTATGAAACAAAAACTGGTAAGCAAAGGTTTTGTACCAAAGAAAGTAGGTACAAATGAGTTCTTGGAAGGAGAATTCAATGGAACAGATGTTCGTGTTTACATAGTAACAAACAATAATAAGGTATATAGAATCATGGTTGCGGATAATTTTACTGTGGATGAAGCCCAAATAAAAATTCGTTTCAATAACCTTGTGAGCCAATTTGAAAATAACAAACGATACTTTCCGCTTGATAAATACACTTTGTCTGATGAGGAAGACATTTCGTATGAAATGACAGTTCACAATAAGAACTATGATGCTTACTTTTATCAAGTTCCCGATATGGAGAAAGCCGACACTTTCTTCGAAGAGAAAGTACGTAATGAGTTGTTAAGCAAATACACAGAGGCTGAATTAAAAAATCCGTCAAAAGAAATATCGAAGGAAATTACAAATACAGCAATAAAAATAGGCACGGAACGGATGTTTATGAAACCTGTTTGGTTCAAAATTGCAAGAGTTAATGGAGAGTACTACATTTGTATGTTCTATGATAACGAATACAATCATGCCAATGGGGAGGATTTATAGACTATGCCACCGCTCTCGCCATCTACGCATTTATTATAATGAAGCATTATAAAGTTTGATGGACGCTTTATTTATAGACAAAAGTAAGACAGCCCCTGTGTGTAATACATAGGGGCTGTTATTTCTATATGTTGTTGTACACCTCAAGAAAGAAGGTTTTACCGGTGCAGCGTAAAACCACATTTCCATTCCATCCCATCTTCTATACGTTCTTGAAAATTTTTTAGTTCACTTCTTGACAAACCGCATCTCAAAGCCATGCTCTCCCAATATTTCATATTACGAGTAACATCCTTAATAATTCCTCTTGCAGTTGTCTCATCCAACATATAGCTTTCATGGGCATCATAAAGTACATCCAAGCTAGATTCATTGGTATAACCATCGATTAGCAAGGAATGGTAATATTTGTTAGTAGGGTTCATATCATAAGCTGGTGACAGGTGCCATCCATCCTTTTTCAAAAGGAAAGCATGATTTCTGAAATGGTCATCAGTATTGCCTATGCAAATATTGAACGCCACACGGCGATACAGTTCCTCCAATTCTTTTTCCATATCAACACTTCCATTGGCCACAATAAAATCCACAATATCAAGATACCCCTTTCCTGTACTTTCCCCATCACCATCGTTCAATCCCAACAATGTAAGAGAAGATGCCATGTGTATTCTCTTTCCATTCTCTGTTCTGTCAAACCTTTTAGACAAAAGGACATCACGACTATCCTTGCTTGAAACCACTCTGCACTCCGCAGCGTTTATACCACAATCCTTAGCCATAGAATGAGCAAAATATTCCCAACGTGAAATGTTTATCTCATCCCCTACAGAAGGAAATTTCGCAACATATAAATCTTCACCTTCCTTCACACAAGCCTTAGGTCTAGCTCCTCCCATAGAAGAACCTGGTTGGAATATTCGCTGAATCCATCTTGATTCAGGTTCCATTCTGTTCAACTCACTCTTCTCTATCTGACCTGCAGCCTCCAACAGTTCATCCAAGAACAAAATTGGTGGAATTGAATATGACTTATTATAACTTATGTAAGCATCTGTAGCTATGTCCTTGAAACGAAAAGCACCCATTCTTAAGGAATCCTCCACTCCTTTCAAGTAGTCCCAATCAGAAATATTTACCCTGCGTTCTCCAGAGTCTTTCATTTCCTGGTGGATTCTCAAATCAATAAGTCTTCGTCCCCATCTGTCAGGCAGTGCATCAGAGAATGTTCCAAATATCCTGTTTCTTGTAGGATTATATTGAACCCCAGGAAAAGATTGCAGCTCCTTTCCTAGATTTAAAGAAGGATGTCTTTTCAACCAGTCCTTATCATACTCAAAGGTATATACATCTGTCCCCCTCTGAGATTCATGCCCAAGAAGTCCTATAGTTTCCTCATTTTCAAGCCAATCAAAGTCGGCAACAACCTTAATTTTTTCCATTGTCATTTTCCTGTTACACGTTTTTTATTCTTTAGATCAATGTCTTGTATGACCTTTCCCATCTCATCGTTCTTAGCAATGAGCAACAACTCATCAGGCATCTGCAGTGCATTCAAAACACGTGCCAATACCCCTACTGAAACTTCAGGTGAGCCACTTTCCAATCTTGCCAAAGTTTGGCGACTACATTGTGCTCTTGCTGCTACAATTTCCATGGTCAAGTTTCTCCTCATTCTCGCCATTTTAAGTTGCTCACCCATTACACAAAGATTCTCCGCCAGTTGTCTGGTCATCCAATTTGCTTTTGTAAACTTTGTCATTGCTTATAATGTTATATATACGCAACAAAGATACAAAATAAAGTTATATGAATATAACATTCCGCTCATTCTATAACTTTTTTTAATTTAAGTTTATCTGATATAACAAAAATTCTGAGGCACGACATTAATTCCATAGTCTTGGAGAGTTTTGGGCTTCAAGAACACATTGACATTCCCGACAACATAAGCACAAGCCTTGTCTCTCCCTTCGAAATATGAAAAGAAGTCACTTTCCGATATACCAGCATACCCCTTTGTTCTTTCCCATATATTTCTTGGAGTATCACATAACCTATCCGCTATCTCAAACTCACCAACAACAAGTCCCTTTCCCCTTGATTCGTAGATAACAATAGTATCTACTTCCAAAGAGCAAAAGGACTTTCTATATTCATACGCCTTGGAGCCATCAAAGATTTTCTTGACATACTCCTTTTTTATAGGAAACAATGCTTTCATTTTATCTATGCATATGTTGTGAAACAGTCTCTTCCATAGAATCATCCCCTAGAGACAAATTATAGTTTTTGATTTCCTCTTTGAGATTCATATTAAGTTCTTCCATGCTCTTTCCCCTGGCTGCCAAGCCCTCTTCAACAACACTTGGTTCTCCACCTCTGTCATAGTAGATCCTTCTATGGCGGTGGAATGAGTTACGATGGAATATAAATAGAACTTGTCATAATCTATGAGATTAGACATGCCCAGTTCTTTATATTCCTGTATTGTATTAAAAAACATATTTTTATCCATACTATCTTCTTTTTGATGCACCGCAAAGGTACAACATTTTTTCTAAACTAGAGAAAGAAAGACTTACTATTTGCAGTTTCTACCCTTCAATTTTCTTGAAGATTACATTCTTGTGGTCTGAACGCTCACAAGATGCACATCTTAAAGTCTCCAAGATTTTACCCTCAAAGAAACAGCCGGTACAGGTTGGTTTCTTTATCTCAACCGCCACCAAGGTCATACCTTGGAACTTGAACTTTTCGCCTACTTATGTTCCTTCATTGTTACATTATTCTAACTATATAATTTGACACCATGCAATCTTTTTAATTTGGATGTAAAATATCTCATATTTCCATCACGCCATCTTATCCGTTAATGTATATAAGTTTTACTTTCCTATTCTACTTTATTACAATACTTTATATAAAACAATAAAGATATAAGCATATAAACAAACAAATCTATAATTATTGCATTATATGCATATAGTATTATAGAAGAATATAAGATAATAACAAAATAAAGAAAGATTCCTATAACCATACCTTTATATAAGTATATCTCTATATTCTTCCATAAGAACCGCATCAACGTTTTCGCTGCTGCTTGTTTCCAGACCTCATCATGTGCATAGCCATTCCAAAGCATCTGCGACGGAAAGCGAGGTCATCCTCGTCATCCTTTTTACCCCAACCACTGCCAGGACTTCCGCCTCCACCATGACTAGCAGCAATGGTCGTTGCACTATCGAGGTACCCCATAAAGAGAGCAGTAGCGACAGAGCAAACAGCAGATGTATTCTCGGCAATTTGTTCCATAAAGGAACCATCCCATATTTTGCCAACAGTACTGTCCAAGAACTCACGCTGTTCATCAGGTAATTGAGCCTTGAACTCATTATACTTTTCCAATCTATTTTGAGTATCGATGGCACCTAGGTGGTAACCCAGAGCTTGCATCTCACGCATCACCTGTTTGTTGAGAACAGGAGTTTCCTTGTCTATTTTTGCCTTCACTTCATTATATTTCTTTTCAGCTTCCGTCGCTTTCTCTTCTGCCATAGCAGCCTTCGCCTCAAAGTTATTCTTCTTTTCTTCGATAATGTCTAGTTGACGTTGGGCGATTTTCAACTTTTCTATTTTGTCAGCAATTTTTTCTTTTGTCTTTTCAATATCAGCATTGATTTGCGCAAGTTTACGGTCTGCTTCTTCTTTGGTAATCTTACCGCTTTCCAAGTCACGCTCCAACTTTTTCACCTCACCTTCCAAATCCATCTTATGGGTTTGAAGATTCTTAATCATAGTCTGCAAAGCCTTCAAACGAGCAGCCGCATGTTTGATTTCCCGACTCTGAGAATCCATGATGTTGTTCTGAGTATCGATAGTCTTTTTATTGCCCTCGATGGTCTTGTTGTTTTCCTCCACCTCAGCTTCTTTTTGCTGCGCTTCCTTCCAAAGTCGCTCACGGTACTCTTCGGTCGTACGATGTTCGGCACCAGTTTCTTTGATGCTGTCACCACGTTCCAATCCATACTTTATACCAACCTCGTTGGCAAACTCTGTATGAAGATTAGTCATATGTCTAGACAAAGCTTCCTTGTCATCATGACCATCTAGGAATACGCCCAAGAAAGAAAACTTTTCCTTTGGAGTAATAGGCAAAACTGTACAATGAATATGTGGGTTAGCCTCGTCAAGATGCACAACAAAAGCTGCTATGTTTTTTTCACCATATTTTTTACACATAAACCGATAAGCATCTTTCGCCCAATTCTCAATCTCAGGCATACGTTTCAACTGGGTATTGTCAGCTCCTTGCTCCCAATTTACATTTTGGTTTCCAAACGCCAAGTTGCGCATGACCTCTCGGTTTCCTCCCAGAATAAAATTAGCAACAGTCTTAAAGTAAGGCCTTTTGCCTTGATTTATCAAAGACAAGTTTGGGTCTTTTATTCCACGAGCCTCCAAGTTCTCTGCAATCCTCTGGGGTATTGATTTCATCTTGTTGACTTTCATAACAACCCCACCTTTCCCAATCTCAAAGTTAAGGTGTTCACGAGAAGGGTCATAATTCCACTGAGCCTTTTTAGCTCTATCCTTATCAGAGAAAACTCTGAGGTGTTCATTACTTTGGGAAGTGGTAAAGCCCTTTCCCGGTCTCATGTCTATTACATTTTTTGCTCCTGCCATATGTTATTTGCTTTAAAGAAGGGTTCTTAGGGAAGAAGTCCCTGAGCCTAATAATCCCCACGGCTTGCCGCACGAATGTCAAAATGAATTACTTTTCATTTTTGGGGGTTACAGTGAGTTTTGCAGAAACTCCGTATTAGGCTACTAGAGCAGAGAAAAAATCCGCCCATGCGCAAGCGCATTTGTAAAGAATCCTTTCTATGTGAATATTTTTATTTTTCTGTCACAGAGTTTTCTTCCGTTTCATCGGAAGAGAGATGTGGCTGGGTTGGTCGAGACTGTAGGGAGTCTCCGCTTTCTCTGCCACCGGATGCTTTGCCCCACCTTGGAGAAGAAAGAATATTCGGATTAATCGAAACGTTCTTTCCTTCCTTCGAGTCCTTCACTTCAAAAGCATTCATTGCTTTGAGGTTATTGACATAAGCTATAACCGTTGGGCGTGTCCAATTCCAACGCCTTGACAGTTTTGCTATATTAAGTGCAGCGTCCTGCTCATTCTGAAGAGAATCCAGATAATGCTCCACCAAATCCACAAAGGCTTGAATCTTTGAAAGACGCTGTGGGTTGTTGTAAGCCCTGTCATTGGCCAGATAGATGAAGACATTAATCGGAAGAACTATCTCATCAGACAATTCCCATATCTTGCTATCTATACCTTGTACTTTTTTATTATCATTCATAGCTATTTTTTACATCATATTTTATATGGAAAATCTGTGAAGTGCAATACCTTCACAATCTTTTCCATTGTTAGAAAACTAAGCAGCTTTTCTCTCTGCGTTTTTCCAAAACAATTCTTCCTTTTTTGAATACTCTATTCCTTTTCTTCCTCCTGGTACTCCCTCGCCTGTTTTATCTGGATAAACGGCAGCAGCCATCAATATGATGAACACAGTTTCCGCTGCGCACAAGTATTGTCCACAATGGCCAGCCATGACAAAAATGACAGTTTGTGCTACTAGAGAAAATGCCATATTGTTGCCATGCAGAAAGGATAGAACCTTATCCGAAATCCGATAATAGAACATTAGACTAACTACCATCAAGCACCCCACAGAAAGGAAAATTGGTGTTTGGAATGGATAGAAATAATCAGCTATCTCTTCTCCACTATCAAACATATTGTCTAGTAACGACAGGTCAGCTACATTTACAATCTGACCTGCCATCGTTACTCTTCCCTGAGCTAATTCATTACTAAGAAGATTGGCAGCGTTCGCTGCTTCAAAATCCACGTACTGAACAAACAGGAGGACTATCAAGAAAACATGTATAAAGAATTTTCTTGCATTGTCACTATGTTTCATCCTTTCATAAATAGCAGAAAGCACGGTGTACAAGCTCCCCCACTTGTTAGAGGACGCTTTCCTCGGCTTTACCCAGAGATGAAAAGCAAAAGGAATGGCCGTGAGCACAAAAGCCAGTATCACCTTCAATGTTATTGCAAACATACAACCATTATTTTTTTAATAGAAACTGTTTATGACATCCGAGTACTTTTCCTTTTCAAGGATAAACATATCAAACTTCGGCATGTTGGTAAATTCCTTACAAACCTGCTTGTACATGATCTCCAAGCTATCAAAGAAGTTGACCGTCATGTTTTCTATGACACCATGTTGTTGTGAAGCCAGATGAATGACATACATTTTGTTTTCCACAGGAACGGAATAAGCCACAGCCTTATATGTCTGCCCTTTATTATCTCGGACGGCATACAGAACATGGATGCCCAACACATTAGCCAGCTCATCCACCAAATGTTCCATCATCACTTGCTTGTTCAATAGTACAAACACTTCTGCATAGCCACGGTGCAATACTGTTTTCACACCAAGGGAATTGAAGTATTCAGGTGATTTTTCTCTAATTTCCGAGAGGAAATCAGAGATTGAATCTTTCAAAATCTCATTCTCGATGAGAGTATAGTCTATAAGTTCGTTCATGTTTTTATTATTATAAAGATGTTGACAAATACGATTTCAAGAAATATTCGGAAAGGACTTTTGTAAATTTATCTTCTTCCTCCTTAGTCTGCTTTTCCAACTCCAATTTGTTCAGCAACATAGGAAGTTCATTTGACATGTCAAGAAGTTCCTCCTTTTGCTTACTTGTTAGCGCAGCAGTAGAATAGTCATCAATAGCCATGAACGGCTGAATGAGCATCCATCTGTAGTTAGCCCTCTGGAGATGACTAAGCTTCTTTCCATTCTCCACATCTTGCTTGCAAGCCAAGGCATTTTGAACGATGCGGCGATTGAAACGCATGGTAAGATAAAGCATTGTACGATCATTGACATCATCAACTTTTCTGCCGACTGAAGAATACAATCCATCGAAGATGCTAGCAGTAGCATCAGTAAGCTGCTGCAGTTGCTCATTAGAAACCTGACTCAAAAACTTCATCAAAGAACGAAAGCATCTATCTTCTTCAGAGATGAATCCAAGAAGTTCACTTTCATGCTTGAAAGGCTTGGCATTATGCAGCAAAGCCGAATACACAATAAGTGTCTTTGTCAAGTTTGGATAAGTATCTTGCTTATCGAGCTTGTCATAGAAATCCAATACCTCCTTATACACATCGGACTTTTCTATCTTCTTTCTTGCCGTTGCCGTATTCAATTTAAGATACATGACATCACGAAGAGAACGAGGATTGGCAAACGCCAGTCTTTTGAGTTCTCCACGTATAGAATCCGACACAACAAAGTAAGCCATGGCAACAGGGCTTCTTAGATTGATGGTAGTGTCACGAGAGAATACACTATAAGCCGAATCTTGTATTTCCAGCCATGCAGAGGTAGCTTTTGCTAGATTCTCCACAGATACATCATCCATTTCCTTCAACTCTGCTAGCTCCTTCTTGCAACCTTCCACAGCATCTACGGAAGTCTTGAAAGAAGGATGTTCCTCGCACCCCACCAGGACAGAGGAACAAAGCAACGCTAATAATAATACCTTTTTAAATTTCATAAATCATTGTTTTAATTGAAAATTTCATCGCAAAAGTATATAAATTAGATAGAAACGGCTGCATAAACACGATATACCTTTTTATTTAACATATTCTTTTTCTACCCACCTATAGACTATAGGAACAAAAAGAAAACAATAATATTCCAAATAACAACTATATGGCATATTCACCCCCACAAAAAGACACAGATACGCCATCTCACATAATAGGCAAATGAGAATATAAAAGAATTATCCAATTACATCAACAAGTTAGATATGAAGGATAGGCATTACCTTTTTAGCAATACCTATCCAAAAGGCAACCATCAAAACAGGTTGCAAATTTGCAAGCGCAACCGCTTTGCATTCCTTACAGTATAAAAAGTTCCTCCCTTTGGCATTCCATCAAAGTATGCAAGCAAAGCCGCAACGTGGTTCAACATGAAATCATTGCGTTTGAGGAAACAACCATTGTAATAATATTCACTCAACACAACAACATCATCCACTTTCTCCAAAATCTTCAGATAACGTTTTTTCTGATTGGCACCCCATCTTTCATTTTGCTCCCGATATGGAACAGTGGCAACAAGAAGGATGCCTGGAAGTTCCTCCTTCAGTTTCAGCACCTCTTCAGCAGCAAGCATATCAAAGCCTAGAGCCATTCCACAAAAGAAATTACGAAATCCCTTGAAATAAAGCAAGCGAATCTCATTGTTAACACTCTCCCTCACCTCTTCCACTCTACCAGAAGAGATGAATCGGTGTCCCGTAAATGCTACGGAACACCGTTTTTCATACTTTTCAATCATTGTCTATTATATCTATAATAAGTTTTACCTAAGAACATACCACCCAAAACGTGTGCTCCGCTATCCTCCAATTTGTTCGCAAAATCCGCATAGCTTTTGCCTGTGGTGACAACATCGTCAAACACACATATCTCCTTGTCCTTGAAATAGTAAGTGTCCAAGTCAATAAGTTGCGCTTGGCGTTCCGTCTTTTTCTTACCTCTTCGATGGTTATGCACATCCAAGCGGTCTTGAAGTACGCACACGTGAGAAAAACCATTGCCTATGCCTGTAAGTTCACTTACTCTATTACAGAACATCATGTATCTGCTTTGGTAATTCTCCTTCTTACTCGTCGGAACACAGACCAAAACCATACTTTTTACTTTCTCGCCATATTCCTCTTTCAAGTGCTTGGCAGTCATCTGAGCTACTTTCTCATAAGCAGAATCACGAGAATCTTTGAAAGCCCATACCAACTGCCTTGCAGCCTTGGCATCCTCACCTACGTTCTGAATGCGAGCAGGAAAGTATTTCACGAAGAAACTAATCTTCTTATCCAGCTGACGCTGAATGTTTTCGTCTATTACTTTTGCCATAATCACTATGTTTTATTGGTTCAACTTTAAAAATTATACTTTGGATTTCCGGAACCTTCTAGCCTTTTACAGTTATTTGTTTCGTTCGATCCGATATTTTTTTTAATCATACCTCGGCGTGTCCTTCGCCTCCTGTAGCCTTTTTACGTGCAGAAAGGATAGCAGCCCAGAGGAGTCAGAACGCCAAGGAATTTGGTAGAAACTTTTCAGGAATACCCAAATAAGAATTATTTGCGGAAGGCTTCCAGGAAAGTTTTAGCCAAATAAGGAGTCCTCTCCTGGTACTTGGCATCTGACAGGGCCGCCATAACTTTGCACGGGAAAAAGCAAGGGAGGCAGATGGCACGCTACCGCTTCAATAAAAAAGTGAGGTCGAACAACAGAAACAAATATGAAAACATAGATATAAGAAAAGTAGAATATAGCCATATAGATATTGCCCTATATAAACATAGAAACAAAGCACTATATCCTTATAGGACTATATGTTTATATAAAAATATAGACATATAAATATATACATCTATAACAATATATAGATATAAAGCATAAACTACTAGATATAAGCAACTTAGTAACGAGCAGTCAAAAAGGCTATTCAAAAAATAGCCTTTTTGATATTGCCAATAAAAGTAGAACATAGAAACTAAAGGAGGTCTAAGCCTCCTTTGCTGTTTTTCGCACCAATTCAATCTTGGTGGCAGTCATCTTGGTGACATGGAAATCCTTTCCATCCTTGGTATAGGTATCAGCTTTGAAGAATCCTTCAACCTTTATCAACTTACCCTTCTGGAGCAAATCCAAGGTGGCGGTGTCATCATTCTTAATCCATGTCTCGATGTTAAGGATAGCCGAGAGCTTGATTTCCTGGTCATCCTTTTTCACTGAGGTTCTATATGAGACTCCGAAGCGTGCGATGCTTGATTTCTCAAAGTTATGTACTTCTGCGTTATTTACTACGAAACCAGAGATTGTGAAATTATTCATTGCGTTCATAATTGTAATTTTTAAATGTTAATACTAATTTTACGTGCATAAAAACAGCAACCAAGGAGAAGGTGAGTCGCGGCAAGAGATGTCCAATATGTTTTTCACCCATAGGGCATGGAGTTTTTGAAACCGGAGCAACTGCACCCAAAAAGTCTGAAAAAGATATTGAGACAAACAGGATGTGCGCCCTTGCCAACACCGCTTGGGCTAACTTTGCAAAGTAAAATGGTTGTTAACAGGATTATAAAAATTAGCTGAACGCATCAGAACTACTGATTTCACAACTGGTTTTAGATAATGCAGAGCAACATCTATACACAAAATCAAATTTGCACGAAGATGCCAAAATATAACACAGAAAAAGGAAGCAAGAAATCAAACAGCTTCTTGACATTGAAGCATAAAAGAACAAACATCGCCATTTTGTTCTAGAAGAGTAATATCAAAATCGAAAGGATTTAATCTAGACGACTATACCAAGAACAAGAAGTATCACCATCAAGAAGACTGTTACCATGAAACAACTCAAAAAACAAAAAAAGACTACAAACATTCAAATATATACGTTCTACAACAATTGGTAATCTATACAATAGAAAAGAGGCTTATAAAGAGCGAGTTAAGTTCTTATATAGATATATAATTATATAAACAAATAAGAAAATAAAAATATAAATATAGAACCATATAAGAAAATGTAACAATCGGTTTGTCCACCATATCCTTTAGGACATCCTGGACAAGCCAACCGCTCTCCCTTTAGTCCCATGGCACCATCATCGATGCCGACAGGGGACAAGATTCCACAGCTTCAGCTATAGAATCTTGGGGCATAGAGGATGGCACACTTGTGAGGAGAATGGCATAGCCATGTGGCTTGGAGAGAGGGGTAGCCTGGCTTTCAAAATAGGTGGAGATGGGAAGGAAGTCCATCTTCGCCAAAAACGGAAGCAAGCCTACCCTGAAAGAAAAGTCCTCCTCGCATGTATGCCATCCGCCAAGGGGTGTGGTGGCCAAAGCCCCACATGAAGGTTCGGCCTATCTCCCTTGCTGCTCTATGGCATCACAGTGCAGTTTCTCAGGCTTTCAGGAGAACTCAGTGAAGCCGAGGATGGATGAAAGCCAGGAGAAAGGGAATAAAGCGAAGCCATAGACATAAGAAAAGCGCAAATGTTCAAAACAGCTACTATTTGGAACATTTGCCAAGACACCCATCGGCGATACCGCTTTACAGGCGAAGCTGAACGGTTCGTCTGTAGGCTGCGACTGAAGAGGGAGCAGACGAAAAAAATAAGAGGCAGCAATGCAACTTGCCACCTCTATATTTTTTCAAACTTTTACAAATTATCTATCCATCTTTGTCCAGATTTGGTATTAGACCAAATTGCGAGACTTATGCCAATTACGGCACCTATACACATTACCAATGCAAATCCTTCCATATGACTAATATTCCAAGAAAACGTTTAAAGTTCCTGTAACCATTTTTTTCCCTTTGGGGTATATAGCCAAATAAGGAATGCACCAGCCAAGAGTGTAAACCATGCAAAACATAATGCTAACATCATAATTGTAATATTTTTATTTACCTTTAATAATCTTATTTCCAACGAAAGCAAATATCACCGTCAAAATCGAGCCAATAACAAATATTGCCACAGTTCCTATCACCCCCGAATCCAAATCTGTGCCCTTCAACAAACCTAACATTGATGCCAATGTACCCATAACTGCACCCGTATAAGTTGCTATACTTAGGCTAAAGAAATACTTGCTCAGCATTTCCCTTGCAGACTTTGCTTTGTCTCTATCTTCTCTTGTTGTCATTTTACTTTAATTTGATGGCAAAGTTACGAAACTTTTTCGTAACTTGCAAGTTATTTCAAACATTTCTTTACTAATAGGGAGGATTTTACCCTCCCTATCTCAATTATCAAGTTTTCCCTTATCATGATAAGAATAATACGTTCCGTCGGCGATGATAACATGGTCCATGAAGAACAATCTCATCAACTCGCAAGCCTTAGCTATTTGTTGTGTCAAAAAGTCATCTGCCTTGCTTGGAGTAGGGCAATTGCTAGGATGATTATGAGCGAAAGCTATAATCGTTGCATTATTGAGCGTTGCTTCTCGGATTATCATTCGAATATCCACAGCAGTTTCAGTCAAACCACCCTCACTTATCTTCACATCCTTAATCAACTTGAAGTTTTGATTCATCAACAACAAGTGTGCCTGTTCATGGTCTAAGTTGCCGATAATAGGATGAAGAAAGTTGTAGATAGCAAGGCTACTACTCAAGTCTGGTCTTTCACCCATTTTCTCCAAATGGAAACGCTTTGCCAATTCCATAGCAGCTTGAAGAGCCATAGCCTTGTTGTCTCCTATCCCTTGTACTACCTGAAGTTCTTCTGGTCTTGCCTTGGCGATGTTTCTCAAACTTTGTCCCATCACGTTGTAAATCTGACGAGCTTGTTCAACATTGCGCTTGGTACCAGTACCAATAATCATAGAAATTAACTCTACTACTGTCAAACTTTCGAAGCCATTATTGTAGGCTCTAACCTGCGGATGCTCCTCCATACAGAAATCACTAAAATTAAGTTCCATTGCGTTCACTTTTATAGGGTTCAACTTTAAAAATTATACTTTGGATTTCCGGAACCTTCTAGCCTTTTACAGTTATTTGTTTCGTTCGATCCGATATTTTTTTTATCATACCTCGGCGTGTCCTTCGCCTCCTGTAGCCTTTTTACGAGCAGAAAGGATGGCAGCCCAGAGGAGTCAGAACGCCAAGGAATTTGGCAGAAACTTTTCAGGAATACCCAAATAAGAATTATTTGCGGAAGGCTTCCAGAAAAGTTTTAGCCAAATAAGGAGTCCTCTCCTGGTACTTGGCATCTGACAGGGCCGCCATAACTTTGCACAGGAAAAAGCAAGGGAGGGCAGACGGCACGCTACCGCTTCAATAAAAAAGTGAGGTCGAACAACAGAAACAAATATGAAAACATAGATATAAGAAAAGTAGAAAAGAAAAATATAGATATAGCACTGTAGTTCTATAGGTAGAAACAATTATATTCTTATAGAACTATATACTTATATAAATATATAAAGAAATAAGAAAATAAGGAAATATAGAAACAGAAAAATAAGATTCCGAAACTTCGGCTATAGATATAGGAGCGTAGAGGATGGCACACTTGTGAGGAGAATGGCATGTCCATGTGGTTTGGAGAGAGGGGTAGCCTGGCTTTCAAAATAGGTGGAGATGGGAAGGAAGTCCATCTTCGCCAAAAACGGAAGCAAGCCTACCCTGAAAGAAAAGTCCTCCTCGCATGTATGCCATCCGCCAAGGGGTGTGGTGGCCAAAGCTCCACATGAAGGTTCGACCTATCTCCCTTGCTGCTCTATGGCTTCATAGTGCAGTTTCTCCAGACTATCAGGAGAACTCAGTGAAGCCGAGGATGGATGAAAGCCAGGAGAAAGGGAATAAAGCGAAGCCATAGACATAAGAAAAGCGCAAATGTTCAAAACAGCTACTATTTGGAACATTTGCCAAGACACCCATCGGCGATACCGCTTTACAGGCGAAGCTGAACGGTTCGTTTGTTGGCTGCGACTGAACAGGGAGCAGCCGAAACCAAAAAGAGGTAACAAATCAACTTTGCCACCTCTCTTTGTCTTAATACTCAAAGTTCTTTAGACCATTTCTTACCCCATGGGGTATAAAGCCATGCTAAAAAAGCCAATGCTGGCACTAAGCAAATAGCAAAAGTTAATCCTAAAGCATTCATAATTTTATCTTTTTGATATTATTAATCCAATTATAGCCAAGACTATTGTCAAGACAATCCCCAAGTATATAGCCGATACCGTGCCATCTTGGTCTGTCTTTATTATTTTAAAAAGTGCCGCCAATCCACCCAAGACCATAATAGTGTATGTAAATTTGCTCATGTCAAAGAAATACTTGATTACAGTTTCTCTGATAAACCTTTCTTTCTCATTTTTCTGTTTCATTTTCTTAATTGTTGGCAAAGTTACGAAAAAGTTTCGTAACTTGCAAGTTATTACTAATATTTATTTCACTATTCTACTATAATCCTTAGTTTGCCCCTTATCTTTGTTTTCGATACGGATTTGAACCATCGTTCTTGCAGGGATGGTATCTGGCATTCTAGCCATAAGATATTCAATAACATCATTTACATTATTGAAGCCGACATCTTCCACCTTCACTAGAGCCTTGCCTCTATAATACAGCGTACCTTTGATGAGCTGCTTATATGAGAATCTTTCGAAATGGTCACCTTTCTCATCTGAAACATGAGTAGTAGAGCGATCTTCCGTGAAGAAAATCTTCTCCACCACCTTTTCATTGAGTTCCCAGGCTGGCGTAAAATCTAGCTTCACATAAGTTCTCGTAACTCTATAGCGATCAGAGTGGTTCATTGCAAAGCCAACCTCTGCCAACGTAGCCCCACATTCATTTTGAGCCACAGTAGCCCACGTATGGCGAAAAGTATAGACGCAATAAGTTTCATCATGCTTCATACCAAGTGATTTCTCGCAAACTTTTCTTATGCCAATGTTGACATTGGCACCGAAAGAGTCACTGGAAGTCATTCTTTGGTGGAAATTAAACAAGTAAGGCGACTCGGTCTTATCCAAATACTTCTCAAATAAAGGCAGGATGATTCCAGGCACTCGCATCTCGATATAAGCATTATCTCGTCGGGCATTTCTTGTCTTTGCTCGCTCATAGCCAATTATTCCATCATGATAGTCCTCTTTCTTCAACCTGTAAATATCAACGGTATTGATACCAGCCAAGCACATGACCATCATAGCAACATCCCTGCCTAATTCTGGCAAAGGAAAGACTCTGTCGCTCTCTGGAAGTGGGGCAGCAAAGAACGCCCGAACTTCTTCCATGGTGATGGCCTTCTTCTCAGGAACATCAGAACTTGGTATTTTCACCTTTAGCCAAGGATTTGTAGTGATTCGAATCATACCATTATCATAATCATTGAACTCAGCCAATGCTTGCTTGAAAATCTGTCTCACACAAACAGGGTACATCTCCTTGGCTCTAGCTGTCTTAGATAGAGCTTTTATCCAACCATTGATAAACTGGGTAGTAAGCTGGGAGAACATAACCTTGTTGCTTCCGGCATATCTTTCCAAATGCTGATAAGCCAATTCGTAGTTTCTTGCATTTCGCTCATGCCCATCATTATACATTTCATCATGATATTTTCTAGCGTAGTCAGAAAAACATATGTCCGCAGTACCTTTCTCCAAATATGCCACAACATCATGGACGCTCCACTTTCTAATCTCCACCTTATTCAACAACTCTGCAAACTTTGCGATTCTTGCAGAACAAGACTGAAGGACAAAAGGATCCTTAACCTCTCTGTTTTTCTTGTCCACACCTTTAGAATCAACAATCTTATCCGTCCTTATATATTTCACTCCACGATTGTGAGTGATACGGATGTAAACTGGCCAAAAGCCATCATTTCTCTGTTTCTGAACAATTACCTTAAATGTAGCCATAAAACTTCTAAACACGCTCTAAACGTTAAACAAAATTACTCTAAAACTTTTCTAAACATTTCGTTTCATTTTTAGCATTTTAGTGCTACTATTGCTAAAAACGAATTAAGAGGAAAGCCCCTGTTTAAAGGACTTTCCTCTTAATTAACTGATAATCAACAAATATTCTTTATTCCTCAACAGCAGCCTGCGCCGCAGCAAGTCTGGCGATTGGCACGCGGAATGGTGAGCATGAAGCATAGTTCATACCGACCTTAGCGCAGAACTTAACTGATGAAGGCTCACCACCATGCTCACCGCAGATACCTGTGCGCAGGTTAGGACGGGTAGCACGACCATTCTCTACTGCCATCTTGATAAGCTGACCAACACCCTCCTGGTCGAGAACCTGGAATGGGTCAACCTTCAAGATTTTCTTCTCCATGTAGGCAGGGAGGAAGGAAGCAATGTCATCACGAGAGTAACCGAAGGTCATCTGTGTCAAGTCGTTAGTACCGAATGAGAAGTACTGAGCCTCCTCTGCAATCTGCCCTGCTGTAAGGGCAGCACGAGGAATCTCAATCATAGTACCAATCTCAAATTCTACCTCTACGCCGTACTCAGCGAATACCTCCTTAGAAGTAGCGAGGATGATAGACTTCTGCTGCTTAAGCTCCTGAACGGTACCGATGAGCGGAACCATGATTTCAGGACATGGGTTGTAACCTTCCTTCTTCAACTCGCAGGCTGCACCGAGGATGGCACGGGTCTGCATGGCTGTAATCTCTGGGAATGTGATACCGAGACGGCAACCGCGATGACCGAGCATAGGGTTGTTCTCTGCCAGAGAGTTTACACGCTTCTGGATTTCCTCTACGCTTACGCCCATCTCCTTAGCCATGGTCTGCTGACCAGCCAAATCGTGAGGTACGAACTCGTGGAGAGGTGGATCGAGCAAGCGGATGTTCACGTGGCAGCCATCCATTGCCTTGAGAATTCCATAGAAGTCAGCCTTCTGATATGGGAGGAGCTTGGCAAGTGCCTTCTCACGACCCTCAACAGAGGCTGCCAGAATCATCTCACGCATAGCTACAATCTTCTGATCATCGAAGAACATGTGCTCTGTACGTGTCAGACCGATACCCTTGGCACCGAATGCACGGGCTACCTCAGCATCGTGTGGAGTATCCGCATTGGTACGGATTTCCATCTTTGTATATTTGTCGCAGAGGTCCATCAGCTCCTTGAAGTCGCCTGAAAGTTCTGCAGCCTTTGTCTCAATCTGTCCTGCGTAAACCTGACCTGTTGTACCATTCAGAGAGATGTAATCACCCTCCTTGTACACAACGCCTTCAATCTCAACAGTCTTAGTCTTGTAATCTACGTTGATAGAGCCGGCGCCTGATACACAGCACTTACCCATACCACGAGCCACAACGGCAGCGTGAGAAGTCATACCACCACGAGCAGTAAGGATACCCTCAGCAGCCGACATACCAGCGAGGTCTTCAGGAGATGTTTCGATACGAACCATGATAACCTTCTTGCCGTCCTCATGCCACTCCTGAGCATCGTCAGCGTGGAATACAATCTGACCGCAGGCAGCACCTGGAGATGCAGGGAGACCCTGTGTGATGACCTTAGCCTTAGAGAGAGCCAGCTTATCGAATACAGGATGCAAAAGCTCATCGAGCTTCTGAGGCTCACAGCGCAGGATAGCAGTCTTCTCATCAATCATACCCTCGTGGAGGAGATCCATGGCAATCTTCACCATAGCGGTACCTGTACGCTTACCGTTACGTGTCTGGAGGAACCAGAGTTTGCCTTCCTGTACGGTGAACTCCATATCCTGCATATCGTGATAGTGGTGCTCCAGCTTATCCTGCAGCGCATCGAGTTCCTTATAGAGTTCAGGCATAGCCTCTTCCATAGAAGGATACTTGGCAGCACGCTCCTCTTCAGAGATACCTGCACGCTCAGCCCAGCGCTGAGAACCAATCTTTGTAATCTGCTGTGGAGTACGGATACCGGCTACCACGTCCTCACCCTGTGCATTGATAAGATACTCACCATTGAAGAGATTCTCACCATTACCTGCATCACGTGAGAAGCAAACACCTGTAGCAGATGTATCGCCCATGTTACCGAATACCATCGCCATGACAGATACGGCAGTACCCCACTCATCAGGAATACCTTCCATCTTGCGGTAGAGGATAGCACGCTCGTTCATCCAAGAACGGAACACAGCGCAGATAGCGCCCCAGAGCTGATCGATTGGGTTAGTAGGGAAATCCTGACCTGTCTGCTCCTTGATAGCAGCCTTGAAGAGTTCAACGAGCTTCTTGAGCGACTCTACAGAGAGGTCCTTGTCAAGTGTAACGCCCTGCTCTTCCTTCACCTTTTCGATAATGGCCTCGAATGGGTCGATATCTTCCTTGTTTACAGGCTTCAATCCCATAACAACGTCACCGTACATCTGTACGAAACGGCGATATGAATCGTATACGAAATGAGGGTTACCGGTCTTCTTGACCAATCCCTCAGCTACTTCGTCATTCAAACCGAGGTTTAGGATGGTATCCATCATACCAGGCATAGATGCGCGTGCACCTGAGCGTACTGATACGAGGAGTGGATTCTCTACAGAACCGAACTTGCTGTTCATCAATGCCTCAGTATGAGCCACAGCAGCCTTCACTTCGTCCTGAAGAAGTTCTTTGATTTTTTCCTCACCCACTTCATAATATTCATTACAAGTGTCTGTAGTAATGGTGAAACCTGGAGGAACTGGTACACCAATCAGGTTCATTTCGGCAAGGTTCGCGCCTTTACCACCAAGTACTTCTCGCATTTGGGCATTGCCTTCTGCTTTTCCGTTTCCGAATGTATAAACTCTTTTTTCGTTCATAATTGTTATAGGTATAATATTTTATTCCGTTTAACGTTGTTAATTATTAATTGTAATGCAAAGATACGATTTTTATTTGATACTACCAAACTTTTATACGCTTTTTTGCTATCCCGAGATTACATTTTATACTGTTGACGCACACACGGGCAGAAAATTAACAATCCCGAATACGATAGAAAGATATTTGACGAATCTGAAAGTGCGTCTCTCGGGATTGCAGCCTGCATTCTGATGTTTTTTACCTCCTCCCGATGCATCTGAAACTGCGTCACGACGTAGCGATGGCTACGTCCCGACGCAGCGCCAGACACGTCGCGACGTAGCAACGGCTGCGTCGGGACGCAATTTAAAGGTAAAAGGGCGTTTAAAGGTAAAAAAGTAAAAAGGTAAAAAAGTAAAAAGATTGTGAGGCGATAACAAAAGTAACAAAAGTAACAGGTGACTTCTGATGTAAAAATGTGAATGTGAATGTGAATTTGAAATGTAAATGCAATGAAAAAAAGAATGCATGTAATGATATTATATCATTTAATTCCAATATAATAAGGTACGCGCGTACGTACAATTAAAATATATACTATCAAAAATCATCAATAAACAGCCTCGACAAAAGGATACACATGACAGTCCGTTTTCTTCACTTACATTTCAAATTCACATTCACATTCACATTTCATCCCTTTACAACCACCGAATATTACCTGTTACTTCTGTTATTTTTGTTATCGCCTGATAATCTTTTTACTTTTTTACCTTTTTACCTTTAAACGCCTTTTTACCTTTAAACGCCTTTTTACCTTTACTCGCAAATAATTTGGGACAACTCTTGCATTTCTCATAAAATTGCAGTATCTTTGCACCCATAAAAAAATACAAAACATTATTATGGCAAGAAAACGTAAACCATTACCTCTGTTAGAGAACATCACCATCGAGGCAGTAGCAGCCGAGGGTAAGTGCATCACACGCGTAGATGAGCAGGTCATCTTCGTACCTTTCTGTGTGCCAGGAGATGTTGTCGACTTGCAGGTAGTAAAGAAGAAACATAAGTATTGCGAAGCCAAGGTGGTTCGCTTCATCAAGAAGAGCGAGGTGCGACAGGAGCCTATGTGCGAGCACTTCGGCATCTGCGGCGGATGCAAATGGCAGAACCTGCCTTACGAAGAGCAGATCAAGGCTAAGCAGAAGCAGGTGGAAGACCAGCTCACCCGCATCGGCAAGATTGAACTCCCTGAGTTCCGCCCTATCATGGGTAGCGTGAAGACCCAGGAGTACCGCAACAAGATAGAGTTCGGATGCAGCAACAAACGATGGTTCACCGCCGAGGAACTGGCTCAGCTCCCTCAGAAAGAGGATGAAACCGTAACATCGCTCAAGGAGCGCCACGCCCAGAACGCCATCGGTTTCCATATCACCGGAGCCTTCGACAAGATTTATCCTATCAGGAAGTGCTGGCTGATGGATGACCTCTGCAACGAAATCCGCAACTTCGTATTCGAATATGCTGATTCTCACGACTATACCTTCTACGACCTGCGTGAGCAGCACGGTTTGCTCCGCAACATGATGATCCGCAATTCGAACACCGGAGAGTGGATGCTCGTCTTCCAGTTCCACTACGATGAGGAGGGCGATGAGCAGAGAGCATTGGAACTGATGCAGCAGGTGGCTGACAAGTTCCCTCAGATTACATCGCTCATGTATGTAGACAACCAGAAGGGAAACGATACCATCAACGACCTGGAACTCAGCCTCTTCAAGGGCAACGACCATATCTACGAACTGATGGAAGACCTGAAGTTCAAGGTGGGTCCTAAGAGTTTCTACCAGACCAATACCGAGCAGGCTTACCACCTCTACTGCGTGGCCCGCGAATTTGCCAACCTTACCGGAGATGAGCTGGTTTACGACCTCTATACCGGAACCGGAACCATCGCCAACTTCGTGGCTCACAAGGCAAAGAAGGTAATCGGTATCGAGTACGTGCCAGAGGCCATAGAGGATGCCAAGGTGAATTCTCAGGTGAACAACATCGAGAACACCCTCTTCTATGCAGGCGACATGAAGGATATCCTGACCAACGATTTCATCGCACAGCACGGTCGTCCTGACGTCATCATCACCGACCCACCACGTGCCGGAATGCACCCAGACGTAATAAACGTCATTCTGAATGCAGCACCAAAGCGCATCGTATACGTAAGCTGCAACCCGGCAACCCAGGCTCGCGACCTGCAGCTGATGGATGCACAGTATAAGGTAGCTGCCGTTCAGCCGGTGGACATGTTCCCTCATACCCCTCACGTAGAGAACGTGGTATTGCTCGAAAAGAGATAAACCTAGAAATCAAAATAGAAACAAGATGAAGAAAACCATCATCATGGCGCTCATGGCTGTAGCTTCGGTCTCAGCCAGCGCCCAGCAGAAGCAGACCATCGAAATACCATCATGGTTGAGCAACGTGAAATTGTCGGGGTATGGAATGACCCAGTATCAGTACAGCGGACAGAAAGATGCTGAATCCAACTCATTCAACATCCGTATGGCGCGTATTTCTCTCGAAGGTCGCATAGCAGGCGACTTCTACTGGAAGACTCAGATTCAGTTCAACGGCAACACCTCTACCCTCGGTTCCAGTCCGAGAATGGTGGATCTGTTTGCAGAATGGCAGAAATATGAATACTTCAAGGTGAAGATCGGTCAGTTCAAGAACCCGTTCACCTTTGAGAATCCGATGCACCCTATCGACCAGGGCTTCATGGGATATTCACAGAACGTGAGCAAGCTGGCTGGTTTCAGCGACCGTGCCGGAGAACATGCATCCAACGGCCGTGACATCGGTCTTCAGTTCCAGGGCGATTTCCTCAAGAATGCCAACGGCAGAAACCTGCTGCACTATCAGATTGGTGTATTCAACGGACAAGGAACCAATACCAAGGACGTTGATAATCAGAAGAATGTGATTGGTGGTGTATGGGTAATGCCTGTAAGCGGCATGCGCATCGGTGCCTTCGGATGGACCGGTTCTTATGCAAGAAAGGGAACCTGGACCGACGAGCATGATGCCTCCTATACTGCCGACATTCAGGAACGCTCTGGCGTTCGCAAGCTCAGCCAAAACCGCTATGCCTTCTCTTTCGAATACAAGAAAGACGGCTGGACCGTACGTTCTGAGTATATCCACTCTACCGGCAAGGCTTTTGCCAAGAGCATCACCAACTTCAACGATGCCAACGCCAAGGACTGCAATCTGAATGCAAAAATCGGCGACAAGGCACAGGGTGTATATGGATTGGTTATCGCCCCATTGGCTCAGCTGCCAAAGAACAGCCGTATCGACGTGAAGGCGCGTTACGACATGTATCAGCCTAACGGCAAGAGTAACATGCAGAGAACCCAGTATGAGGCTGGTTTGAACTTCCACATCGGCAAGCGAATCTCTATCCTTACCGAGTATGCGCTCATCAACGACAAGACACTCGCGAAGCATAATTACTCCATGGCAGATGCCGAGGTTTGCTTCCGATTCTAACAGATACAACAAAGGCTCGCTCCTGCTACAGGAACGAGCCTTTATTGTGTTTATTGTCAACTACTTATCTAGAATGAATAAGAGAAACCTACTGACATGAATTCCTTAAACTGCCAATAGCTATCATCATCCTTGCGCTTCACACCATCGTCGAAACGAGGATAGAGGAAGATGTTGGTAGAAATATAGCGGTTAAACTGGAAGGTAATGGTGTTTTCCCACTCTATTTCAGCACGCTTGTAAGTGGTGTATCCCCAGAGACGGGTCTTCCACTTGATATTATCCGCTATCTGCCACGACAGGTCGAAGGTACACTCAGAACCGTAATCGGTCATGCCATGCTTCCCCTCATCCAGTCCGTACCGCGTAGCCAGCGACGCTCTGCCCACATACTTCCAGTTGAAAGCCAGAGGAGCCAGATGAGCACTACCCTTCAGGCGGTGATTGAACCAGTCTACATTATAATCCATACCGACAGAGAGGTTCAGATTGAATGGCGAGAAGAAATCGGAATAAACCGTCTTGTCATTACTCTTGTAACCATGCGTAAACTGAGTCTGACCAATCAGCTGGATGGTATAATACCACTTCCTGGAAGCCTGCAGACCGAGTTTTCCGGTGTATCGTATCATATCGTCGCTCGTCTTCAGCGTATGAACCGTATCTCCCTTCGAAGTCTGGTAACCCAGGCGCATCTCCACCTTATTATCCCATTTTAGCTTCTGCTTGTTATTGTAATTGGCAAACATCGTCACTCTTCCGAGCACCGAATAATTGCTCTCACCACCCTTATACCAGTTGTCAGAAACATAGTTTTGCAGGAACTGCAGATAATAATCGCCACCTATGGTCCAGAAGTTAGGACGGGTGATGACGATATCCATCGGCGCCGCATCCACCTCAATCGCCTTCGGAGCCACCAGCTCTACGATATCAGGATGATTCTTCTTCGGTTTGCTCTGCGCAGCCAGCGGTGCCCCCACCTCCTTGAGATGAGACTCAGTATTGCGCACCAGGTCGGGACGCTTGAGATATACATCCATCAGCGTCTGGTCGAGCATCGTTCCGAGCGAATCCTTCACCCCATCCTGAGGCTTGAGTCGCAACATGCGGGCTGCCGGACCATGATAGAAGGTGAGCGGCGTAAAGAGCTGGGCATATCTGCTGTCCCCGGAATCCATCTTCATGGAATCGATGCGCTGACGGCACATCAAGAGCGAGTCAGCATAGATTTCAGCCAACTTGTTCTTCGATGCCTCTTCGGGCTCCACCTTCTTCAATTTGCGCTGGGCAGAAACAGGTGTCAGAGCCGAAAGAAACGCAAGAACGAGTAATCCAAATTTTATTTTCATACCTTAATTTTATAAATTTGGGCACAAAGGTAATAAATAATTCATAAATCTATGCCCTTTATTAGGAATATTTTTGCTCATTTCACAAAAATGTCGTAACTTTGCAGCCAAATTATTCTAATTTAAATTATAAATATCGTGGCTGAAACAAAGTACATCTTCGTAACTGGTGGTGTGGTTTCTTCTTTGGGTAAAGGAATCATATCTTCATCCATCGGTAAACTTCTTCAAGCAAGAGGTTACAACATTACTATCCAAAAGTTTGACCCATACATCAACATCGACCCGGGTACGCTGAACCCGTATGAGCATGGTGAGTGCTACGTAACGGTAGATGGTATGGAGACCGACCTCGACCTCGGACACTACGAGCGATTCACCGGCATTCAGACTACAAAAGCGAATTCTCTCACCACTGGTCGTATCTACAAGGCAGTCATCGACAAGGAACGTCGTGGCGATTATCTCGGCAAAACCATCCAGGTGGTGCCTCACATCACCGACGAGATCAAGCGCAACGTGAAGCTGCTCGGCAAGAAGTATCACTATGACTTCGTGATTACCGAGATTGGCGGAACCATCGGCGACATCGAGAGTGCCCCATACATGGAAGCTATCCGACAGCTGAAATGGGAGCTGGGCAAGAACGCCATCAACATTCACCTTACCTATGTGCCTTATCTGAAGGCAGCAGGCGAGTTGAAGACAAAGCCTACCCAGCACTCCGTGAAGGAACTGCAGAGCGTAGGTATTCAGCCAGATATCCTGATTCTCCGCACCGAGAAGCATCTCGAAGAGGGAATCATGAAGAAGGTAGCAAGCTTCTGTAACGTAGACTTGGACTGTGTGATTCAGAGCGAAGACCTTCCTAGCATCTACGAGGTGCCTGTAAACATGCAGAACCAGGGCCTCGACACCGCCATCCTCCGCAAGATGGGCGAACCTATCGGCGAGACACCAGCGCTGGGTCCTTGGAGAACATTCCTCGACCGCAGAAACAAGGCTACAGAGGTGGTAAACATCGGTCTCGTAGGCAAGTACGACCTGCAGGATGCATACAAGAGTATCCGCGAGAGTCTCTCGCATGCCGGCACCTACAACGACCACAAGGTGAAGATTACCTTCATCAACTCAGAATATCTCACAGAAGAGAACGTGGCTGAACAGCTGAAGGGACAGGATGGTATCGTCATCTGCCCAGGCTTCGGCCAGCGAGGCATCGAGGGCAAGATTATCGCCGCTCACTATACCCGCACCCACGATATCCCTACCTTCGGCATCTGCCTGGGTATGCAGATGATAGTCATCGAGTTTGCCCGCAACGTATTGGGCTACAAGGATGCCAACTCACGCGAGATGGACGAGAAGACTCCACACAATGTCATCGACATCATGGAGGAGCAGAAGAACATATCAAACATGGGTGGAACCATGCGTCTCGGCGCTTACGAGTGTGTACTGAAACAGGGTTCACGCGTGTTCAATATCTACAAGAAGGAGCATATTCAGGAACGCCATCGCCACCGCTATGAGTTCAATAACGAGTTCCAGCAGGAATTTGAGAAGAACGGCATGATGTGCGTAGGCAGAAACCCTGAGAGCGACCTGGTAGAAATCGTAGAAATCCCAGGCTTGAAGTGGTACGTAGGTACACAGTATCATCCTGAATACCAGAGTACGGTGCTGAAACCACATCCACTTTTCATGGATTTCGTAAAGACAGCAATAGAAAACAAAAAGTAAATATTAGGAGTTAAAGGAGTGATCCCCTTTACTCCTTTAATTTCAAATTTTAAAAATGAACAAGAACAACATTATCGGTTTCCTCCTGATTGCCGTAGTGCTGATTGGCTTTAGCTGGTATAACCAGCCATCTGCCGAAGAACAGAGAACGGCATTCGTTCAGGACTCCATCGCCAAGGCTAAACATGCCGAGATGGAAAAGGCCAGCAAGGCTGCCGCTGCTAAGCGCCAGACTAATGCCAAAGCAAAGGTTGAGGCAGACTCAACCGCCCTCTTCTATTCGGCACTCAAAGGCCAGGCTAAGAAGATTGTATTGAAAAACGAGAAGGTAGAATTAACACTCAACACCAAGGGTGCTACTGTAGAGAAGGCTGTCATCAAGGGCTATGTGGGACACAACCTGCAGGTGAAAGACGGTTCGGCTGATGCCAAGGACGTAACCCTCTTCGACGGTAACGACCAGAGTCTCAAGTTCATGCTCGAGGCTAAGGAGGCCAACATCATCACCAGCGATCTCTACTTCACTCCATCCAACGTGACCGACAAGTCTGTCACCCTGACCGCTGTGGCTGGTGAAGGCAAGACGCTCACCCTGACTTATACATTGGGCAATGACTACATGCTGCACATGAGCCTTCAGGCAAATGGCATGGCGGGTCTGTTCTCACCTAATTATAATAAGATGGATGTTGACTGGAGCGACAAGGCACGCCAGCAGGAACGTGGTTTCATGTTCGAAAACCGTTACACTACCCTCACCTACCATAATGCAGAAGGCGGTACCGACCACCTCAACGAGGGTAGCGAGAAGATTGACGAGAAAATAGAAGAAACCATCGACTGGGTATCTTTCAAGAACCAATTCTTCTCTGCCATCATCGTAGCAAAGGATAACTTCGAGAAGGATGCCTTCATGACCTCTATCCCTCAGGAGAAGGGTTCGGGCTATCTGAAGCAGTTCCAGGCTAAGATGAAGACTGCTTTCGACCCAACCGGTAAGAAGGCATCTGAGTTTGAGTTCTACTTCGGTCCTAACGACTTCCAGATTCTGAAGAATACCGAGAAGGAAAGTACCTTCGGCAAAGACTTGGAATTCCAGAAGCTCGTATACCTGGGATGGCCTATCATCCGCTGGATCAACCGTTTCTTCACACTCTACGTATTCGACTGGTTGAGCAACGTGTTCCCAATGGGTATCGTATTGATTCTCATCACCTTGCTCCTCAAGCTCATCACCTACCCTATGGTAAAGAAGAGCTACATGAGTTCAGCCAAGATGCGCGTGCTGAAACCAAAACTCGAAGCTGCTACAGCTCAGTATAACAAGCCTGAGGACCAGATGCAGAAGCAGCAGGCGATGATGGCGGAATATGCCAAGTATGGTGTAAGCCCATTATCTGGTTGCTTGCCTATGCTGATTCAGATGCCGGTTTGGGTTGCGATGTTCAACTTCGTGCCTAATGCCATCCAGCTTCGTGGTGAGAAGTTCTTGTGGATGAACGACTTGAGTACCTTCGATCCAATCTTCGAATGGAATACCAACATCTGGCTGATTGGCGACCACTTGAGTTTGACCTGTATCCTGTTCTGTGTAGCCAACCTGTTGTACTCTTGGATGACCATGCGTCAGCAGCGCGACCAGATGGTAGGTCAGCAGGCAGAGCAGATGAAGATGATGCAGTGGATGATGTATCTCATGCCATTGATGTTCTTCTTCATGTTCAATGACTACTCAGCCGGTCTGAACTTCTACTACTTCATCTCATTGTTCTTCAGCGCCGCTATCATGTGGACCCTGCGCAAAACCACCGACGACGAGAAACTCCTCGCCATCCTTGAGAAGCGCTATCAGGAGAACAAGAACAACCCTAAGAAAGCAAGCGGCCTGATGGCAAGAATGCAGGCTCTCCAGGAGATGCAGCGCAAGCAGCAGGAAGAGATGATGCGCAAGCAGGCAGAACTGAACGAGAAGAAAAATAATCTCGGAAAATAAAGATTACCAGATAAAAATGAAAGCGTAATGGATTACCTGATAAGGTGTTCATTACGCTTTTTTTGTCCCCGAAAAGGTATAATTTGTTAAATGATATTATAAATTATACCTTTTCGGGGATATTTTCATTTTTTATTCGTATATTTGCCCCCGAAAGGGTATAATATAATATTATCCCATACATAATATTACCCGATAGGGTATAAAACAACAAGAATATGAGCAATACATTATCATCATACGTCAAGGAAATGCGCAAGCAATTCGGATTGACGCAAGTAGATCTGGCAGCGAAATCGGGCGTAGGACTCAGATTCGTAAGAGAACTGGAACAGGGAAAGGAAACATTGCGACTCGATAAAGTAAATCAGGTCCTCCTCCTGTTCGGTCAGGAAATAGGCCCCGTTCCTATCACAAAAGAATAAAAATAAAATATCATGAAACAAGGAAAAATATATCTCTACGACAAATACGTAGGTCTGCTGACGGAAGACGAGACAGGCTTTACCTTCGCCTATGATTCAGATTATCTGGCATCGGATGGTGCGGAAGCCGTAAGTCTGACACTTCCCTTATCCGATGAGCCCTACCACGATACCGTACTGTTCCCATTCTTCGATGGATTAATCCCCGAAGGATGGCTGCTGAACATCGCAGAAAGCAGTTGGAAAATCAACCAGCGCGACAGAATGTCGCTCCTCCTTGCCTGCTGCAAGGATTGCATCGGAGCAGTAAGCGTGATTCCTACAAACGAATCTCCAGCAGAAGAAACGAATGGTTCATCCCATAAACAGAAAGGAGAATAAGATATGGAGAAATGTCTATATTGTTATAAACCGCTCAAGCCTGGTCAGGTAGATTACCATCCCGCCTGCGCACGCAAGCTCTTCGGCACCAAGGAAGCCCCTGTCCTACCCTACGTTAGAAAGGAAATTGGCGACCTGGCAAAACAGGTAGTGCGTGCCCAGACCACCCTCACCGGTGTGCAGGCGAAGCTCTCGCTCGATGTAAATCCGGGCGGAAAGAACGAACCATCCCGCTTCACCATCGTAGGTCTTTGGGGAAAATATATCCTCAAGCCACAAACCGACCGCTACCGCTGTCTACCGGAAATAGAAGACCTCACGATGCATCTCGCCGAAGCCGCCAAGATAGCTGTGGTTCCCCACGGACTGATTCGCTTTGCCGATGGTGAACTCTGTTATATCACCCGGAGAATAGACCGACTGGATGATGGACAAAAGGTACCGATGGAAGATATGTGTCAGCTGTCAGAGCGCCTTACCGAATACAAATATAAAGGTTCCTACGAGCAGGTAGCCAGACTCATCAAGAAGTATTCCGCCTTCTCGCAGCTCGACCTCGTGAACTATTGGGAAGTGGTCATCTTCTCATGGATTACGGGCAACGCTGACATGCACCTCAAGAACTTCTCGCTCTACAACAACCGCAAGTTGGGTTATGGCTTAACTCCAGCCTACGACCTCCTCTGCACGAAGATAGTTATGCCAGAAGATACCGAGGAACTCGCCCTGACGCTCAACGGAAGAAAGAGAAAGATTCAGAAATCTGATTTCGTCAAGGTAATGACCGCCTCGGGCCTCAGCGACAAGGTAATCAACAACATCGCCAAAAAGTTCCGCCGATCCATCGTGAAATGGCTCGACCTGATAGAAGCCTCCTTCCTGCCAGACAGCATGAAGAAGGAATACAAAAAACTGATCCTCAGCAGAGTTATGGCATTAAGATAATATCTTCGGATAAAACAAAAACAAACACCCCGAAAAGGTATAATTAATCAATCTACGAGATTAACTATAACTTTTCGGGGGTATATTGTTTAAAGCAAATTTGCTTCTTCAATAGTATCCAACCCAAATTTACTTCTTCAATACCGGCTCGCAGGTGATATCCACACCGAGCTTCTTGAAGATTTTCTGGTCTACATCACTCAGCATCACGGTGCAATGAGCCTGACAGCCGCGAAGCTTAGGCAACTGCTCCAATGCCTTCCTGCAGTTCTCATCATTCTCTGAAAGAACAGAAAGAGCTACCAAAACCTCATCCGTATGAAGACGAGGATTGTGACCACCGAGATAATTCACCTTGGTATGCTGGATAGGCTCAATCATCGACTGAGGAATCAGCTTCAATTCATGGTCGATGCCTGCCAACTGCTTGGTAACATTCAGGAGCAAGGCGGCACTACAGCCCAGCAACTCGCTGCTATGACCGCAGATAATGGTACCATCCTCCAACTCAATGGCAGAAGAGGTATGACCCGTCTCCTTCTTATGATTCTTGGCAGCTACCGTCACCTTGCGGTAATCAGTAGTAATCTTAGCCTGATTGAAGAGCATCTGAATCTTATTGATCTCATCTTCATTGCAAGCACCAGCCGCCATCTTGTTGGTAGCCGCATAGTAACGGCGGACAATCTCATTCTTGGATGCCTCGCAGCAAGCCTCATCATCAGAGATACAGAAACCAACCATGTTCACACCCATATCCGTAGGCGACTTGTATGGATTGCTACCATAGATACCCTCGAACAGCGCATTGAGCACAGGATAAATCTCTACATCACGGTTATAGTTGATGGCTATCTTGTTGTAAGCCTCCAGATGGAACGGGTCTATCATGTTCACATCGTTCAGATCGGCAGTAGCAGCCTCGTATGCGATGTTCACAGGATGCTTCAATGGGAGATTCCACACAGGGAATGTCTC
The DNA here is from genome assembly GCF_015074785.1 of Segatella copri. Classification (NCBI taxonomy): domain Bacteria; kingdom Pseudomonadati; phylum Bacteroidota; class Bacteroidia; order Bacteroidales; family Prevotellaceae; genus Segatella; species Segatella copri. The sequence continues at coordinate 437,715 of NZ_CP042464.1, read as the reverse complement.
AAACTTGGCATAACCGGCACGCACACCACGCTTGTTCTCATTATAAAGCTGACTCAGGCAAACCGCCATCTTACCGCTGCCAGGACCCGGTGCAGTAACAATAACCAGCGGACGCTCTGTTTCAACATAATCGTTCTGACCGAAGCCCTCGTCAGAGGCAATCAGACTCACGTTGTGAGGATAGCCCTCGATGAGATAATGGCAGTAAGTCTTGATGCCCTCACGCTCCAGACGCTGTTTGAAGGCGATGGCGGCAGGCTGGCCATTATAATGAGTGATGACAACAGAACCCACCATGAAACCACGGTTTTGGAACTCACCACGAAGGCGCAACACGTCCTCATCGTATGTAATGCCCAAGTCGGCACGCTTCTTGTTCTTCTCAATATCGGCTGCACTAATCACGATAACAATCTCGATGCTATCGCTGATTTTCTGGAACATGCGCAGTTTGCTGTCAGGCTGGAAACCCGGCAAAACTCTGCTGGCATGATGATCGTCAAAAAGTTTACCGCCCAATTCGAGGTAAAGCTTTCCGTCAAACTGTGAGATTCTCTCCTTGATGTGTTCTGACTGAATCTTCAGATACTTCTCGTTATCAAAACCTATCTTCATACTACTTTAAATAAAACTATATCGCTATTATTTTGCAAATTTGACTGCAAAAGTACAAAAAAAACTGGCTATAGAACAATGTTTTACGCAAATTATTCTTAATTCTCAAGGATTTGCCGTATCTTTGCATCTTGCAATGGGCAGCATAACATGTCATATCGCAAAAACATGAAGTTTAAAAGAAAACATAACCGACAAATGAAAAAGAATTTACGTACCGCCTCTATCTGCGTGCAGGGAGGCTATGAGCCAAAGAACGGCGAACCGATTGAAGTGCCAATTTATCAAAGCACTACTTTCAAGTATGACAACTCTGAGGAGATGGCTATGCTCTTCGACCTGAAGAAGGAAGGCTACTTCTATACCCGTCTCCAGAACCCTACCAACGATGTTGTGGCTAAGAAGATTGCCGAACTCGAAGGTGGCGTGGGAGCCGTATTAACCAGCAGCGGTCAGGCTGCCAACTTCTATGCTGTGTTCAACATCTGCGAAGCTGGCGACCATATCGTTACATCTAATGAGATTTATGGTGGTACCTTCAATCTCTTCGGCGTAACCCTGAAGAAACTCGGCATTGAGTGTACTTTCGTGAATCCGAACGATAGCGAAGAAGAAATCCAGAAGGCTTTCCGCCCTAACACCAAGGTTGTTTTCGGCGAAACCATCAGCAACCCGGGCTGCGCAGTACTCGACATCGAGAAGTTTGCACGCATTGCTCACAAGAATGGGGTGCCTCTCATCGTTGACAACACCTTCGCTACGCCTATCAACTGCCGCCCATTCGAATGGGGTGCCGACATCGTTACCCACAGTACGACCAAGTATATGGATGGTACCGCTTCACAGGTAGGTGGCGTTGTAGTAGACAGCGGCAACTTCGACTGGATGGCTCATGCTGATAAGTTCCCAGGTCTCTGCACACCGGATGACAGCTACCATGGTCTGACCTATGTGAAGGCTTTCGGCAATATGGGTTACACCACCAAACTCGTAGCTCAGCTGATGCGCGATCTCGGCAGCATCCCTGCCCCAATGAATTCGTTCATCCTCAACCTCGGTCTTCAGAGTCTCCACCTCCGTATGCGCCAGCATTGTGCCAATGCACAGAAGGTGGCAGAGTTCCTGCAGAACGATGAACGCGTGGCTTGGGTTCATTATAGCGGTCTGGAGGGCGATGAGTATCATGCGCTTGCCCAGAAGTATATGCCAAACGGCACCTGCGGTGTTATTGCCTTCGGATTGAAGGGAGATCGCGAGACAGCCATCAAGTTTATGGATTCTCTCGACATGATCAACATCGTAACCCATGTAGCCGATGCCCGCACCTGTGTGCTCCATCCAGCCAGTCACACCCATCGCCAGCTCAGCGAAGAGCAGCTGAAGGAAGCAGGTGTTGCGCCAGATCTGATTCGCCTCTCTGTAGGTATCGAAGATGTAGAAGACATCCTCGATGATATCAAGCAGGCTTTGGATCAGATTTAAGACAAATAGGATACATAACAACAAAGCAACATTATAACAGTAAAAATAGAAACATGATTAAAGCTATGATTTTAGCTGCTGCGGCTCTCACGATGGGCACAGCAGCTGATGCACAGACTATGATTCAGAAAAATGACATCAAGGTAGAAAACCACCTGATGACTCCTGAGGCTCTCTGGGCAATGGGACGTATCGGTGGCGCCGAAGCTTCGCCTAACGGCAAGCAGGTGGTGTACCAGGTAGGTTACTACAGTGTAAAGGAAAACAAGGGTCATCAGATGCTCTTCATCATGGATGCCAACGGCAAGAACCAGAAGGCATTGACCACGGATGCCAAGAGCGAGACCGATGCGGCATGGATTCAGGGCGGACAGAAGATTGCCTACATCCGCGACGGACAGCTCTGGAGCATGAACCCTGACGGTACAGGCAGAAAGCAGCTCACCAACGACAAGTTGGGCATCCAGGGTTTCCGCTTCTCTCCTGACGGCAAGAAGGTAATCCTCATCAAGGAACTCCCTTACCACGGAACCATCAAGGAGAATCCTTCTGATCTTCCATTGGCTACCGGCCGTCTCGTAACTGATATGAACTATCGCCACTGGGACCACTACGTAGAGAGCCTTCTCCATCCTTTCGTGGCTGATGTGGCTGAAGACGGTACCATCAATACCGGCGAAGACATCCTGAAGGATGAACCATTCGAGTGCCCTATGGCTCCATTCGGTGGCATCGAGCAGCTGGCATGGAGTCCGGATTCCAAGACAATCGCCTACACCTGCCGTAAGAAGGAGGGCGTTCAGTATGCCATCTCTACCGACTCTGATATCTACCTATATAATATAGGTACGCGCGAGACAAAGAACCTCTGCAAAGAGGCTGGCTATGTAGAGCCTAAGATTGATGCTACCAAGAGCATGAAGAACCAGGCTGTCAACGCTCCTGAGAATCTGAAGAACAATCCGGGTTACGACGTGAACCCTCAGTTCTCTGCTGACGGCAAGTACATCGCTTGGCAGAGCATGGCTCGCGATGGCTACGAGAGCGACCGCAACCGCCTCTGTGTTTACGAACTCGCTACCGGCAAGAAGAACTATGTATCAGAGAAGTTCGACTCTAGCGTAGAGGGCTTCGTATGGAACAAGGACAATAAAAGCCTCAGCTTCATCGGTGTATGGCACGGAACCCTGAACCTCTATCAGGCTAACTTCAAGGGCGAAGTAAAGCAGATTACCAACGAGTGGGCTGACTACGGAAGCATCTCGCTTGCCAACAACGGCAACAAGCTTCTCGCTACCAAGGCTAGCATGAGTCATCCTACTGATATCTACATCGTAACTCCAGGCAAGGATGCCAAGACTACCAAGGTAGAGCAGATTACTCGCGAGAACGACCATATTCTGAACCAGTTGAATCTGGGTAAGTGTGAGCAGCGTTGGGTAAAGACTACCGACGGCAAGCAGATGCTGGTATGGATTATGTTGCCATCTAATTTCGATGCCAACAAGAAGTACCCTACCCTTCTCTTCTGCGAGGGTGGTCCTCAGAGTCCGGTAAGCCAGTTCTGGAGCTACCGCTGGAACATCCAGATCATGGCAGCCAACGGTTATGTAGTCGTATTGCCTAACCGCCGCGGTCTCCCTGGCTTCGGAAGCGCATGGAACGAAGAGATTTCTGGCGACTGGACAGGCCAGTGCATGAACGATTATCTTTCAGCTATTGATGATGCTGCAAACAATCTTCCTTACGTAGACAAGGATCGTTTGGGTTGTGTAGGTGCCAGCTTCGGTGGTTTCTCAGTATACTATCTCGCCGGTCATCACAACAAGCGTTTCAAGGCATTCCTCTCTCACGATGGTGCTTTCAACCTGGAGAGCATGTACACCGATACAGAGGAGGCTTGGTTCTCTAACTGGGAATACGAGGATGCTTACTGGAACAAGGACCAGAGTGCCAACGCCAAGAAGACTTACGAGAACAGTCCTCATAAGTTTGTAGACAAGTGGGATACTCCAATCCTCTGCATCCACGGCGAAAAGGATTACCGTATCAATGCCAACCAGGGCATGGGCGCCTTCAATGCAGCCCGCATGCGTGGCATCCCAGCCGAGCTCCTCATCTATCCTGATGAGAACCACTGGGTATTGAAGCCACAGAACGGCGTGCTCTGGCAGCGCACCTTCTTCGGATGGTTAGACAAGTGGTTGAAGAAATAATATATTAAAAACGAAAAAAACGAGGTAACAGGTTACGCCTGATACCTCGTTTTTTCCTTAAAGACTTTTAAGCCATTTTTTACCTGATTTGGTACTTAACCAAATATTTAATACCAAAGCTACTACTCCAGTACCAGCCAATGTCATAATTAATGCTTCCATATCTTTACAATTTAGAAATTCTGTACCCAATCGTAGACAACAAACTTGTAGTAACTAAACCAGTAACAAAGAGCCAAACACTAATAGTTGTTACATCTTCCTTTAAAAACATAGTTACTACATCTCCCACAACCATAGCTGTGAAAGTAGCCTTAGCCAAATCATAGAAGAATTTACTTAAGTTCTCGCGGCTAGACCTTAACTTTTCTCTATCTTCCCGAGCTGTCATACGCTTTTATATTTAAAACATTGCAAAAATACAACTTTCTTTTCAAACTAGCAAAGAAAAAGATGTTTTTTTCTGGAAATATGATAAAAAAGGCTTGCTTCGAAAAATGAAGCAAGCCTTTTTTATATATTATAATTCTAAGATTTAGCTTACGCGATTCAACTTCTTGATGATAGAGAAGATGAAGAGAGCTGAAACCAGACAGATACCTGCGAGAACACCCCAGATGGCAATGAGGTTGAAGTTCTGACCCCACATGATGCCAGGAATCATAACCAACTGGTTACCGATGGCTGTTGCACCGAACCAGAGACCCATCATCAAACCAGCATACTTTGGAGGAGCTACCTTCGATACAAATGAAATACCAATTGGAGAAAGCAGAAGCTCTGCGAATGTAAGGATGAGGTATGTAGAGATGAGGAGGTTAGCACTTACACGTGTACCCTCTGTAGCAGGATCGCCCTGTGTCAAAGGAAGCTCCAAACCCATAGAACCTACAGCCATCCATACAAAACCGAGAGCAGCAACGAGCATACCCAAACCTATCTTCTCTGGCGATGTAGGCTCCTTGCCAATCTTGTGGAGCCATGAGAACAAAGCAACGCTCACTGGTGTCAATGCCACTACATAGCATGGGTTGAACTGCTGGAAGATAGGAGCCTCAACATCTACGGCACCTTCAAGGTTGCTGTACTTGTAGAAGAGGAAAGCGATGGCAGCAACGATGACGCCAAGAGAGATGCCCTTACCCTTGCCAGTCTTGCTCTGTGCCAGACCGAAACAACCGTAGACCACGAAGATGCAGGCTACGAGGTTGGTAACGTCGAATGCCATTGACTGCAGACCCTCTGAAGTCTTCTGTGTATAATCGCGGGCAAAGAGTGTCAATGTATTACCGTTCTGATGGAAAGCCATCCAGAAGAAGATAACCACAGCGAATACGAGACAGAGGCAGATGATGCGCTCCTTGGTCTCAGCCTTAGAAAGTTCGTTTGTCTCCTTGGCAGAAGTCTTATCATCCTTACTCTTGGTCTCAGAAGCAAGAACATGCTTGTATGTAAAGCTGAAGGCATAGTAGATAGCGATACTAACAATAAGCGAAGCACATGCCACGGCGAATGCGAAGTGGTATGAATCTTCCACCGACACGCTCAGGCTCTCCTGCGCCCACTTCATAATCTTGATGGCAGCAGTAGGAGCAAACATAGCACCGATGTTGATAGCCATATAGAAGAGCGAGAAACCGGAATCACGGTTGCTGGCATACTGTGGCTCGTCGTAGAGACGGCCTACCATCACCTGCAGATTACCTTTGAACAAGCCAGTACCCAAAGCGATGAGGATAAGTGAAATGCCCATGGCAGCAATGGCAACGGTGTCCTTGCCAAGAGGAAGCGAGAGAACAAGATAGCCAATGAACATGATGAAGATACCTGTGGTAACCATACGTCCAAAGCCAAACTTGTCGGCTGCGATACCACCGATGATAGGAAGGAAATAAACCATCATCAGGAATGTAGAATAAATAGTACTTGCCAATCCAGTTTCAAAACCGAAATTGGCCTGCAAATAAAGCAAGAACACAGCAAGCATGGTGTAATAGCCGAAACGCTCACCCGTGTTTGCCAAAGCTAAGGCCCACAGACCTTTTGGTTGATTCTCAAACATAATTTTTTGTTTTGTTGTTATTTTATTATTTAGTTATTCTTTTCTCGCAATTTTTGTGCAAAGATACATAAATTATTCCATATTTCAAACTTATTGCACCAAAAAGCGCACTTCACATAGCATTTTTCTACTAGGAACCGGCTAAAATTCTAAAAAACAGACAAATCAGATTAAAAAAATCCGTTTATATTACAACGTAATTGCATTTTTTTTCGTACCTTTGCATCCCGAAACCATGAGGAGGTTTCGGGATACACAAAAATACTTCAAAAAATTCTAAATAGAAAGGTAAAAGGATATTTATGAGACAACTTAAGATTAGTAAGAGTATAACCAACCGTTCCAGTGAAGCACTCGACAAGTACTTGGTGGAGATTGGTAGAGAGCCTATGGTCTCTATCGATGAAGAAATCGAACTTGCCCAGAAGATTCGCAAAGGCGGTCGTGAGGGAGAACGTGCCAAGGAGAAATTGGTAAAAGCAAACCTTCGTTTCGTTGTATCTGTTGCTAAGCAATATCAGCACCAAGGCCTTTCTCTTACCGACCTCATCGACGAGGGTAATATCGGTTTGGTAAAGGCTGCTGAAAAGTTTGACGAGACCCGCGGCTTTAAGTTTATCTCATACGCCGTATGGTGGATTCGTCAGAGCATCCTGCAGGCTATTGCCGAGCAGAGCCGTATCGTTCGCCTGCCTTTGAACCAGGTAGGTGCATTGAGTAAGATTAGTGCAGAAATCAGTAAGTTTGAGCAGGAGAACCAGCGCAAACCTTCTGTTGCTGAGCTCGCTCAAATCACAAAGATGGAAGAAAGCAAAATCGACCAGACTATCAAGGCAGATAATCACCACATGAGTATCGATGCTCCATTCGGTAGCGACGATGATGACAATGCGATGGTCGACGTGATGGCTTCGGGTGATGACAGCCGTACCGACAAGGGTGTAGACTTCGAGTCTATGGCGAGCGAGCTTGACCGCGTTCTCAATTCTGTATTGAAAGACCGTGAGCGCAAGATTCTGTGCTACTGCTATGGTATCGGTTGCCACGAGAAGGGTTTGGAGGAAATCGGCAGCGAGTTCAATCTTACCCGTGAGCGTGTTCGCCAGATTCGCGAAAAGAGTATCATCAAGCTCCGTGATAGCGGTAAGATCAAAATCTTGATGAAGTACTTGGGATAAAGTAAGTGAAGAACGAATAGTGAAGAGTGAAGAATTCTTTTGCTTTTCTTCACTAGGTTTTGAAGACGAGAGAAAAATAGATAAAACCAAGTTGCTCATAGCAACGAAAGTAAAAAGGGGCAATCAGTTGGTTCATCCCAATCTGATTGCCCTTTCTCTATTAACTATAAACTGTTAACTATTAACCATTAACAAAGTTTCCAAACTTATCAATAAAGCCACTGATACCTTCACGGGATGCTTCGAAGTAAGGATATTCATCACGCAAGCAAATTTCGTCGTAAAGGAAATCCGCCACTACCGTATCGTTACCATCCGGCATTACCAGTCCCATCTTGCCATTCTTCTCAGCTATTACCGGCATGATGCTCAAGTCATCATTATAAATGTAGCAGGTGCGCAAGAAATCATAAGTTGGCGAGAGTAAGATGTTGCCTTGATGATCTTTCATACCGAACTTTCCATCCTGCTCAAATACTTCATGATATTGAATGTATTTCGCCTTGATGCGCTGGTAATAGAAAACCATCTTGCGCTTATCGTTGACAAAATCCAGCATATACTGGAAGGTGTCACAATAATTGGCTACCGAACGGACCAGAATCATCTTCAAGTCAAGACCATCCAATGCTTTTCTGTTCAGATCAATATACTTGGCTATCGCCTTCTCCTTCTCTGGTACAGAGAGGCTGGCTAGCCTTTCCTCAAATTTCAACATAGCTTGCTTGGTACCCGACATACCCTTGATATACCGGTGTATCTGTCTGCCCATCTCAGAACATACAAACTTGTCAATCTCCTGCTGCTCTATCGGGTCAGCATAGTCCTTAATCAATGATTCAGGTGTCGCATTCATGGTTATTTCCTTTCTTTTAAAAATTATACTTTCAAAGATTTAGAAGAACAAAGAGCAAACGGATTCTACACTCTTCGTTTGTTACTCTTCACTCAATTTGCTCTTTGTTCTTCGCTCTTCACTTATTTCACATTAGGCTTCTGCAAACCATATCCCTTTCTCTTATCTTCAAACAAGAGGAGGAAAGCGATGAGGATGGCTACTACTCCGAAACCGGCAAAGATAGTCATCGTCTGGGTATAGTCGATGGTGCCGTCGGCTGCGGTATTCGCCTGGTTTACCTTACCAATCCATACCGGAATGAGAGCCAGTCCGATGTTCTGGATGTAGAAGATAAGAGCGTATGCAGTTCCTAAGAGTTTCATTGGAATAATCTTTGGCACAGATGGCCACATGGCTGATGGTACCAGTCCAAATGCGATGCCCAGGATGAGCATCAGCACGATGGCAAGCACCCAAGAGTTGATTGGCAGGGCAAACATGACGTGCACAAAGGTCAGGAGGCAACTGCCGATAATCATCAGCGTGGCACCCTTGCCATACTTATCGTATATACTACCGAAGAGCGGTGTGAGGAAGATGGTACCGAAAGGCAACATTGCAGGAATCAGACCTGCCATATTAGCATCCACACCATACTTGAAAATCATCAGCTTGGTAGCAAACTTAAGGAATGGGAATACGCCTGCATAGAACATCAGACAAAGTACAGCCACATACCAGAAACCTATTGTCTTGAAAAGACCTCCCAAGTCAGAGAACTTGAAACCTTCTTCCGGCTCAGTAGCCACAGCTGCCACAGAAGCATCCTCCTTCTTGTCCATCACGCAATAAACCAGATAAACCAGTACACCAGCGCAAAGCAATACAGCGCCCAAAGCAATAGAAGCAGAAACTCCACCCATTGCCTTGGCAAAAGGAAGAGAAGCACTCAGGGCTGCAGCAGTTCCCAAACGAGCCGTAGCAACCTGTACACCCATTGCCAGAGCTAACTCATGGCCCGTAAACCACTTCACGATAACCTTGCTCACTGTGATACCGCATATCTCGCATCCTACACCATAGATGGCAAAGCCAAGAGCAGCTATCACTACCTGCGTACTATAAGTACCGAAGAATGGTACAGCAACCATTCCGTCAAACTCATGACCTACAGCATACCACTTCAACAAGGCTCCACCAAACATCAGGACGGTAGAAAGGATACCAGTGAAACGGATGCCAAACTTATCGAGGATAAGACCACCGAAGAAGAGGAGCAGGAGGAACACATTGAAGTATCCGTAAGCTCCAGAGAAGAAGCCGTACTCATCCGAATTCCATCCGAGTCCGAGACCATTCTCTGCTCCCTTGGCTGCTGTCAAGAGAGGCTCCAGTGGAGACATCACATCTGTAAAAAAGTAACCGAACATCATCGTGACACTCACGATGAGGAGGGCGGTCCAGCGAGCTGACTTAGAGTCGCTCAATTTCATCTGCATTTTTTCTGTTGTACTCATTTTCTTTAAAACATAAATGATAAACCCGTTATCATTATTAATTATCAATTATTAATTATCATCTATTTCCGTTTCACGTTCTTCGTTCTGGTGATATCAAAGAGATAAGAGAGTTTCAGAACAATCTGTCCGTAGTTACTCTTTCCAAAATAATCACGCTTAGAAGCACCGTAGATATTTCCCAGACCATAGTAGTATCGGGCTTCGGCAAGGAAATGCCCCACCTTCGGAATACTGTATTCAGCACCCAGACCCAGGGCGATACCATAATCGAGCTTGTTCTTGACTGCCATCGTATCCTGAGCCACCACCGGACTTACACGGTTATTGTCGGTTGCCGGCATGTGCTCTACCGAGAAGTTGGTCTTCTGCGAATCACTCAGATAAAGTCCAAATTGCGGACCAGCATTCACGAAGATATTCAGTCCTCTTGTCTCCCTACCCCATGCCAGATGCGCAAAGATTGGCACCTGAATATAGTTGATGGTACGCTTGTAAGCCATCGCCTCTTTGGTTTCGGTGATAATCACCGGATTATTCTCCATATCCAGGATATCCTCTTCCCATCCTGCCTGCGAATAGTTTACCTCGGCATAGATAGAACAGATGGTCTTGAAATATTTCTCGCAGGTATATCTCATCGAGAAACCGCCCGTCAGTCCGCCGTGCTGCTTCTGCTGTACCTCGGGTGTGAATCCTACGCTACTCATCATATAGCCCCCATTAAAACCAATGGCGAAATCACTACGATGTTCTCCTATCTGTGCCGAAACTGGAATTCCGAAGATGAGCATCAGAATCAGCAGCCCAATATTTCTATTCATTATCAACTATAAATTGTAAACTATAAATTGTAAACTATAAACTAGTACTTCACCGCCTCTATCTGATGATTAAAGGTATAGTGAATCAACTGGAAACTCTTGTTCTTGTATCCTCCCCTACTGGTCTTCTCGAAACGGAGTGGAGTCTGCACAGGCTGGTAAGTCATCTGCTGGCGCTCACCTGTAAAGTTCTTGCCATATCTCTTGACACCCTGAATCAGATACATTCCGTGATCGAAACCGGTGATGGCGAATCTTGGCTGTGCCACCATCATAGGCTGATGGAACCATCGCTCATAACGGCTCTCAAGCGCCTTGGTCTGTGCTGAGTTCGGGTTATAATAGAAGGTGGAAGGGATATAAGTATCATACTTATAGAATCTTTCCAGATTATACTTGGCATACATCAGCCATTCGGTATAGCCGAAGAGAGAGATGGCTGCACCCGGATACTTCGCATCAAATTCGTCGAGTTTGTTCAACACCTGAGTCAACTGTGGTGAACGTCCCGTATTCAGAATTATCACATTCTGCTTGGAAGGCATGAAAGCCTTGGCAAACTGCTCGATACTTGAATTCACATTGGTGATGCTATAATTGATTTTCCTGCGTTCCAGTTCCTTGCGCAGACCGAACGTAAAGTTGCCCTTTCTCGAAGTAGAATCATTGCAGTCTACAAAGATAGGATGCACATTGGTAAAACGGCTCAGGAATGCCTTGATGGTCGCATCATTCAGCGCATCATCGCTCTGATAAACCTGGAAAATCTCTTTGTTTCTTTCTACATCATCTCCGCTGATAGAGAACGGAATCACCATTTTGATGCCGTAGGTCTTGCAGAAGTTGGTCAGCGGAGCCACCTGCTTGGTATAAAGTGGACCAAAGATGATATCGCATTGGTTAGCGCCTTCCTGCAAGAGTGTATTCCGGATATCAGCATCAATAGGAACGTTCCAGGCACGCACATCTATATCGGTGCCCTGCTGCTTCAGGGTTTCGCAAGCCAGCAGCAATCCGCGGTAATACTCCACCATTCGCTTGCCGTCGCCATCAACATTATGCAAAGGTAACATCACGCCTACCTTTACCGCATTTCTGGCAACAGCAGCCTTTGAAGTGGTCGGAGCTGTAGCAGTTTTCTGAACCGTTGCCCCATTCCCCGACTTCTGACCGTTCACCTGATTAGGGTTCTTCTGGTCCTTGGCGTATGGAATAAAGAGCGTAGCTCCCTTCTGCAGCATGTATCCCTCACGCTTCATCTCCGGATTGGCATCCATCAGTTCAGGAAGGCTCAATCCATATTTATTGGCGATACCAAAGATGGTATCTTTCTTCTTAACCGTGTAAATGTCGCGCCATTTTACAGTCTGCGCGCCAATGCTGACACTGAGCAGAAGCCCAACGAACAGCAGGAAATATCTCATTTTTTGTCTCATATCTCAAGATTTTTTTAACGATATCTTCAAATATTTCATGTTTTCATCTGCAAAAATACAAAAAATCTTGCATCTGACGCAATATCTCTCATCTTTTTATTATCTTTGCACAAATTATTTTAGAAATGAGACGAAAAATAGCATTACTTTGCATCATGTTGCCACTTTTAACGTGTCAATTACACGCTCAGGAAGTCAACGACGACGAGGAGGACAACACAGAAGAGACGACCAAGGTCAGTTCTCTTCTCATGCCGAATGCCTTCTCTCCAAATGGCGATGGCATCAACGACATCTACAAGCCCAAGGATGGTTACCGGAACATTGAGGAATTCCACGCCTATATATATAATAGGTGGGGACAGAAACTCTATGAATGGACCGACCCTGCCACGGGATGGGATGGCACCTACCGCGGAAAACCGGTCAAGGAGGGTGTCTACTTCTGTCTCGTCAAGGCGAAGGGGGCAGATGGCGTGGCGTATAACATCAAACGTGATGTCAACCTGCTCAGAGGTTATACCGAAGAGCAGAACAGTAACTATTAGGCAAACAGCAATTAGCAGAATTGGAATATGAATTCAGAAGAAAAGATAAATGTATGGGGCGCACGGGTCCACAACCTCAAGAACATAGATGTGGAGATTCCGCGTGATTCCCTCACCGTGATTACCGGACTCTCGGGTTCGGGCAAGAGTTCACTGGCATTCGACACCATCTTTGCCGAAGGTCAGCGCAGATATATCGAAACATTCTCTGCCTATGCCCGCAACTTCCTGGGAAATATGGAACGCCCGGATGTTGATAAGATTACGGGATTGAGTCCGGTCATCAGCATAGAACAGAAAACCACCAACAAGAATCCCCGCTCTACCGTGGGCACTACCACCGAGATTTACGATTATCTCCGTCTGCTCTATGCCCGCGCCGGTACTGCCTACAGCTATCAGAGTGGCGAGGAGATGATGAAATATACCGAGGAACAGGTCATCGACATGATTCTCAGCGATTATAAGGGCAAGGCTATCTTCCTGCTCGCTCCCCTCGTACGCCAGCGCAAGGGTCATTACCGCGAACTCTTCGAAAGCATGCGCAGAAAGGGGTATCTCTACGTGCGACTCGACGGCAACATCCTCGAAATCGTTCCCAATATGAAAACCGACCGCTACAAGAACCACAATATAGAAGCTGTGGTCGATAAACTGGTGGTGAAGGAAGAGGATGAGGAACGCATCCGCAAGAGTGTGGCGACGGCTATGAAACAGGGCGACGGCATGGTAATGGTTCTTGAGAAAGGTGCCAAGGAGGCCAAGACATACTCCAAGCGTCTCATGGACCCTGTAACAGGTATCGCCTACCAGGATCCTGCTCCTAACATGTTCTCCTTCAACTCTCCCGAAGGTGCCTGTCCGCATTGCAAGGGTCTGGGAAAGGTGAACCAGATTGATATCAAGAAGGTAATTCCCGATGATAAACTCAGCATCCATGAGGGCGGCATCGCTCCACTTGGCAAATACAAAAACCAGATGATTTTCTGGCAGATAGAATCATTGCTCAGCAAGTATGACCTCAACCTGAAGACGCCTATCTGCGAGATTCCGGGCGATGCCATGCAGGAAATCCTCTATGGCTCGCTCGAAAACGTGAAGATCGAGAAGGAAAAGGTGCATACCTCTACCGACTACTTCTGCGCATACGATGGCATCATCGACTACCTGCAGAAGGTGATGGAGGATGACGAGAGTGCAGCAGGCAAGAAATGGGCCGACCAGTTTATCTCTACCATCGAATGTCCTGAATGCCATGGCTTGCGACTCAAAAAAGAATCGCTCTCTTTCAAGATCTGGGATAAGAATATATCCGAAGTAGCCAGTCTCGACATCGATGAACTGCGCGATTGGCTCGAAGAAGTGGAACAGCATCTGCCTTCGATGAAAGCGAAGGTGGCTCACGAAATCATCAAGGAGTTGCGCTCACGCGTTACCTTCCTCCTCGATGTGGGACTCAATTATCTCTCGCTCAACCGCCAGTCAGCTTCTCTATCGGGTGGCGAGAGCCAGCGCATCCGTCTGGCTACTCAGATTGGTAGCCAGCTGGTCAACGTGCTCTATATCCTCGATGAGCCGAGCATCGGTCTGCACCAGCGCGACAACGAACGTCTGCTCAACAGTCTGAAGGAACTTCGCGACCTGGGCAATACCGTTATTGTGGTGGAGCACGATGAAGATATGATGCGGGCTGCCGACTGGATAGTAGATATCGGTCCGAAGGCGGGACGCAAGGGAGGTGAAGTTGTCTTCCAGGGCACACCTCAGGAGATGCTCAAGACCAATACCATCACCGCCCAGTATCTCAACGGCAAGATGGCTATTGAGGTGCCTGCCCTCCGCAGAGAAGGCAACGGCAAGCATATCACCATTCACGGAGCTACGGGCAACAACCTCAAGGGGGTGGATGTTGATTTTCCACTCGGCAAACTCATTGTCGTAACGGGTGTCAGCGGCTCAGGCAAATCCACTCTCATCAACGAGACTCTCCAGCCTATCCTCTCGCAGCATTTCTACCGCTCACTCAAGAAACCGATGCCATACGAGAGCATCGAGGGTATCGAGAATATCGACAAGGTGGTGAATGTAGACCAGAGTCCTATTGGCAGAACGCCTCGCAGCAATCCAGCTACCTACACAGGCGTGTTCAGCGATATCCGCTCACTCTTCGTAGGACTTCCCGAAGCAAAGATCCGCGGTTACAAGCCGGGCAGATTCTCCTTTAACGTGAAAGGTGGAAGATGCGAAGAATGTAAGGGTAACGGATATAAGACCATCGAAATGAACTTCCTGCCAGATGTCTACGTACCTTGTGAGGTATGCCACGGCAAACGCTACAACCGCGAGACGCTGGAGGTAAGATACAAGGGAAAGAGCATCGCCGATGTTCTCGACATGACCATCAACCAGGCGGTAGATTTCTTCGAGAATGTTCCTCAGATACTGCAGAAGATCAAGGCATTACAGAATGTAGGTCTCGGATACATCAGGTTAGGACAGAGTTCCACTACCCTCTCTGGCGGTGAAAGTCAGCGCGTAAAACTGGCTACAGAACTCTCGAAGCGTGATACGGGCAAGACGCTCTATATTCTCGATGAACCGACAACCGGTCTGCATTTCGAAGACATCCGCATTCTGATGGATGTACTCCAGAAACTGGTAGAGCGTGGCAATACGGTCATCATCATCGAGCACAATCTCGATGTCATCAAACTCGCCGACTGGCTCATCGACATGGGTCCGGAAGGTGGACGAGGCGGCGGTCAGCTCCTCTTTGCCGGAACACCAGAAGAAATGGTAAAGCAGCAGAAGGGATATACCTACAAGTTCCTCGCCCCTTTACTGAAGAAATCAGGGAAACCAGAATAAATCAGGATAGGAACGAAGACTGTGGCAGAAGAAAATAAAAAAAACGCTCTAAAAGTTTGGATGTTACAAATATTAAGTTTATCTTTGCATAAGATATAAAACAAACAGCGTATGAAACAGGTAGAAGAACGATACATCAGCTTGCTGACCGATTTCGGCTTCAAGCGCATTTTTGGAACAGCAATGAACAAGGATTTGCTCATTTGCTTCCTCAACAGCTTGTTCAATGGCAGACAGGTTGTTAAGGACGTTTCGTATCTGAACCCAGAGCATGTCGGTGATGTTTATACCGACCGCAAGGCTATCTTCGACGTGTATTGCGAAGGAGAAAACGGCGAGAAGTTCATCGTTGAAATGCAAAATGCCTATCAGGCATATTTTAAGGATCGTTCCCTCTTCTACTCTACTTTCCCTATCCGCGAGCAGGCACCAAAGGGAAGTGATTGGGATTTCAAACTCAACCATGTCTATACAGTTGCGCTGCTCAACTTCAACATGAACGAGGACGCCTTCGACAAGGAGGAAATCCGCCACCATGTACAGTTGTGCGATACCGCTACCCATAAGATTTTTTACGATAAGCTGGAGTTTATCTATGTAGAGATTGCCAAATTCGACAAGACTTTGGATGAACTGGAAACATTGTATGATAAATGGCTATATGCACTGAAGAACCTCTATAAGCTTACCCAACGCCCAAAGGAGCTGTGCGACAAGGTTTTTGACCGACTTTTCGAAGAAGCCGAGATTGCCAAATTCACACCACAGGAGATTCGGGAATATGAAGCAAGCAAGATGGCATATCGGGATATCAAGAACTCTATTGATACGGCGAAAAGGGAAGGTAGAATAGAAGCTAATATAGAAACTGCTCAACGTTTGCTGGCTATGGGACTTCCAACAGAACAGGTTGCTAAAGCGACCCAGCTACCTTTGGATATGGTTCAAAATCTGAGCTACTGATAAAAGCGAAAACTAACGTTTTTCTTTTATGCTGGATACCATAACTAATAACCCCAACCTACTTTCTCAAGAGGGTTGGGGTATTTTCATTTCAATATAAAATATGACGACTGCTACCCTTTCATCTTTACAAACATCAAAGGCCCAATCCTTGTAAAGGAGGAAGACATAGATGCTTACATTAGAAGCCATGAGGATGACTTCATCAGCCAAGCCGAGGAATCCTTGCCAATCAAATCTTGCAGAAGATTGTTTGAATTATTCGACATAGATACCATAACAGCTCTCGTATTTCCAATTCCTTCTAAAAAATATCTAAAAATACAGAATATAATTAATGGAACCGTTGAGATTGATATATATATAGTATCGTATCGCGATATTTATCACATCCTTAGGTTGGCCTAAGTATTCAAAAAAGGTATTAACGATATTTGAAATCCCATAAATATAAATCCCAATATCGTAAATAGAACTATTGCATTGTGCAATAACGTCCTAGATAAATGAAATTTCGAATAAACTTCTCCTATAATTGGGACTAAACCACTTACGATGCCAATTCCAAATATATAAATAAAAAAATAAACATTCCCACCAAAAGAAATTGCAGCCAAGTCACGAGAACCTATTTGTCCAACCATTACAATATCTGACAGTTGGACAAAAAACAAGCCTAATTGAGATATAATTAGAGGAATTGATAATTTTAATATAGACTTTATCGAATCCCAATTCATACAAATTAATGGGTGGCATTATACCATCGTGTATATATTTTTGGATTTGAAAGTCTATTACTACTAGGATCAGAAGTAGTAATACCAGAATAATGATTAATGGGCAATATTCCTTTAAAAGCAGAATAGTATTGTGGAGTATGACATTTGAATAATATTGTTTTCCTCAATTGATTTGAAAATTCATCAAGAATCACACTATCATTACAAATCTTATTAATATAGTCTTCAAAATCAAAGAAAATAGTCGGAGTATATCCATCCATTACCTGGATACTATTTGCTGATATATTATTATTTTGATTTTCGATATTAATTCTTTTCACAATATTTGCCAATTGTTCTAATTCTTGACAATTCGTAACAGCTGCTGTACCATATGGATATGTATATTGACTATAAAACTCATAAAATGCTTGAATAACTCCCTCATAATCAACATTTCCTATAAGATATTTCCCACATTCATGATATGGGAATCCATATGCCATTACTTCAGTGGG
Source organism: Segatella copri (assembly GCF_015074785.1). Classification (NCBI taxonomy): domain Bacteria; kingdom Pseudomonadati; phylum Bacteroidota; class Bacteroidia; order Bacteroidales; family Prevotellaceae; genus Segatella; species Segatella copri. The sequence goes on along the minus strand of NZ_CP042464.1, from coordinate 419,925 downwards.
ACTAGCTATTAAATATTTCGTGACATCTTTTAAATCATATGCAACCTCGATTGAAGACATATAGCAATCATCAAATAGTATATATTCCATAGTAATTCCGGACTCTAAAATTGCTTGAGCCAAGACAGACGTTTCTATTTGATATTCCTGTGTTAATCCACCGAAATATCTTGTCATTGGGCCATTACTTACATTATAATGAAATATCTCTTGAGTTTCATTGGATTTTGTATGAATTACTGGCAACCATCCCATTCCATGGCAGCCGATAATTAATCCATATTTCTTTCCAGGCGCATATTCTTTTATAGCCTTCAATATATTAGAAATACCCTCTTGCGAAGTAAATCTTTGATTGTCATAAGTTCTAATATTCTCAACGAAACAACTTCCATTATCATACTTTAATTCCATGAGATCCGCAGTATTTGGCGTTGTAGCTAAACAGACCATGACTCGTGCATTTTGTGAGCCTCTTTCTTCTATACTTTTAGAAAAATCTTTTATGTTTTGTTGAAAATAAGGTAACAAATTTGAACTCCAAGGGAAAAACATTATGACTGTTTGTTCATTTTCTTCCTTTGGAACAACAATTTCTTCTTCACTCGAACATGAAATCATGATAGTCAGTGAGACCAACGTGATAAATATGAATATTATATGTGATAATTTATTTTTACTTATGTTCATTGCTTAACACATTTTTTATTCCAAAGTTAGTGATTTTTTTGCCAACAATAGCTATTTTATGTTATTTTTTACGATATTTTTCATCTTATCCACCTATATTAACTTAAACTGACTCGTATCGTTTTAAACGAATCATTTTGAATTGCCTAGCAACAAAGCCTCAGATTGCCTCAATCCAAGGAATATTCGTCTCGTAACCTATATCAAAATCAATTTCTTGGTCAACTAAAATCGTTAAACCACACGTATCAGTTTGTTTCACTTCTAGAAACCGTAACCTTTCTCAGATGCCATCCATCGCAAGCTTTTCAACAATGATATGCAGTATCTGATAAAGTGTAGTGAGAAAATCGTGAGGGATAACCCCAAATCGTGAGGGATAGCGTGAGGGATATTTCCGTATTTGAAGTATCTATCACGCTATTCAAGTATCTGTATATTAACATATTAAAATGTATGATACATTCAAATCGTGATGGATGATAGATGATTACATAAAATTTGTTCATATGAAGGCTGCGCTGGGTTACTGATATTACTGCATCGGGTAACTGATATGGCTGCATCGGGGTACAGATATTACTGCATCGGGGTACAGATATTACTGCGTCGGGTTACAGATATTACTGCGTCGGGTTACAGATATTACTGCATCGGGTTACAGATATTACTGCGTAAGCTAACGGAGACGTATCTGTAAGCTTATCGAGACGTCTGCATTAGCTAACTGAGACGTCTGAACTAGCTTACTGAAATACTTGAATTGTCTTACTGAACTACTTGAGTTGCTACCCTTCAACTGGACTTACCGAACCCGTACTTGCTCTTTTGGTAAAGTGAGGGTGTGTCATAAGTTTATGATTCACCCTCTTGACTTTTCCTGATGCACAAAAAAAGCACGGAATATTAAACTCCGTGCTCTTTGAACACTAAAATAATTCAATGTCTCTCAACATACCACCTCCTCCATCCTCACCAACTTGCCAGCTACAAACTGCATGATGATTTTATGGAGCGTTGTACCCTGGCGCAGCGCCTCGACCCTTGGAGCTGCGGCATATCGCTTGATTTGTTCCTCAGCCTCTTGCCATTGGGCTTCTGCCTTAGAAAGTTTGCCAACCTCTGACTTTGACTCGTAATCTTTCTTCGACAACACCTTCAGCTCCAGGATATAACTATGCTTCGTAGCATAATGAGTAAGATTTGGCAAAAGGAAAAAATCACAATAGCCATGGTTCAACTCTAGCTCCGGTGCAGTATAATAGTAATTGTTCAAATTCAGATATGCCATGAAGAAACCTTGAAGATTACGCTCCGACTCTATGCCGTCACGAACTGACGATACCTTGGAATAGGCATCTGCCATAAACTGTAATCCTTCACGCCACTTACCCTCGTACGCCATATCATAATAATAATCAGTAAGTTGATTGGTATCTACGTATGACCTTTCCTCATACAAGTCCATCAAATAGCCATAGTACTGCTTACGGACATTATTGTTTGGAATACCCAATATCATCTTATCGCCACGAGTTCCCTTGATGGTCAACATACCATAATAAAACAGCAGACTCGTAAATATCTGAGGGTCGGTCAACCTATAGGCAGAAAAGGTTTCTGTCAAAGGAGCCACAATCTGCCCCGTCTCGGCTATCGTGCGGATAACACCTTTGCGGTCGCCATCCAACTTATCCAACTGAAGAAGTTTCTTCATCTTGTTGTAGTCAGTCTTTGTGTTTGGGTCTATCATCTGCTTTGGAGCTTCTCCCCTATCTATATAATTTCGGAGATAATAGATGACCATATCACTATTGAACACCTTACTCTGAGTATGCAGAGCATCCTCAGAAAAACAATAGTTATCATACCAAGGTTTCATCTCGTCTATCATCGCCTCGATATCGCTTGCTGCAGGAATACCTCCCACTTCCTTGTAATAAGCAAACATCTTGCGTACTTCCTCCATGGAGAAGCCCAACATCTGATTGAACTCTGGCTTGGTGGAGATATGCCAGCCAATATTGAACCCACTCGTCACATCGTCCAAGGTAACAGGACTGACACCTGTGATGAAAATACGTTCAAACATACCCTTGAACTTCTTGAAGACATCACGGTAGAAGCCATCGGCATGGGTGATTGCCCAATATACATTCTCACCCTGCTCATTGAGCACAGTATTGGTGAAATTGTCATATTCATCGATAATCAGATAGAGAGGAAGGTTCTTGGTGGCAGTCTCATCCTGAAGCAAAGCTAATTTCTCCGTAGCAGAATCAGACTTAAAGAACTTCTTCTTAACATCTTCTGGATAAAATTCCTGATAAACTCGCATGAAGCCATCTAATTTGACACGAAGATACATATTGAAGTTTTCCTCCAACTTGTCGATACTACCACCTACATACGAGAAATCAAGGTGAAGAATCTGAAACTTCCCCTGTAAAGGAGTAGGATGCTTACCTACCCATAAATCACCGAAAAGAGTTTGAAATTTCTCTTTCTTGCTACAGTCGTAATAAGCATGGAGCATACTCAGGAATATGCTCTTACCAAACCGACGTGGACGAATGAAGAAGATGTTGCTAGGTTGGTTTTCCAACAAAGGCAAATACATCGTCTTATCCACATAATATTGATTTTGCTCTATAACAGCCTCAAAGTCATTGATGCCGTAAGGCAAACGTTTCATATTCTGATTCATGATTGCTCCTTTTAATATTTTACCTTTGCAAAAATAAGAAAATTATCTGAATATGCCAAAGAATCTGTCTGTCTTTTCTTTGTATTGCTAAAAATTATTGGTATTTTTGCAATATGAACCCTATATAACCTCCTAATAGTTGAATAGATTTGATGGCTATAGTGATTTTTTCCGAAACTCATTTGTTATAACACAAAAAAGCACGGAATATTAAACTCCGTGCTCTTTTTTGCTTTTATATTTAATCTTGTCAAAACCTTCACCATACACACCGATAACGGCACTCTGACTGACAAAGGCATGGGGATCAATCTCGCTGATAAGACGGAAGATAGCAGGAGCCTGACGCTGCTTGGCTAACACGAAAAGCATCTTCACATCCTGACCGGAATAAAAACCGCTGGCATTCACCACCGTTACTCCCCTATCAGCATCTACATTGATACGCTTGCCTATCTCCTCATACTTCTGTGAAATGATAAAGAACTGTACGCTTCGTCTTCTGCTGTTTACCACCTGGTCGATGCAGAATGCCTGAACGCAAAGAACTACATAACCATATAACACCTTCTCCCAATCGTGTACCACCAGATAACTGGAACTGATGATGAAGATGTCGCATATCATAATCACTCTACCTAGAGAAATGTCGCGATACTTGTTGACGATGGCGGCGATAATATCCGTACCACCCGTACTTCCACCAACCGAGAAACCGAGTCCGATTCCGCAGCCACAGAAAACGGCACCCAGGAAAGCAGCCCATAAAGGTTGGTTTTCCAAAAGATGAACATCACCTAAACGGCTGGAGAAGAAAGAGGTCAGGATGGTTACCACGATAACGGCATAAACGGTCTTGACACAGAACTTAGCTCCCAAAATCTTGAACGCACATATTAATAAGGTGGCGTTGACGATGAAATACGGAATTTGCACAGGGCAACCGGTTGCCCAATAGATAATACTGGAGATACCAGGAAGTCCGCTTGCTGTTACATTGGTTGGCAAGAGGAATACATTCCATCCAATAGCGTAGGATATCATACCTATCGCAATCAAAACATAGTCTTGTACAGACTTCCACAAGGGTCGAGGAGGAGTCATAATTAATTAATAATTTATATTTTTTAAAAGCTTTTGCCCTTACAGGGCGTTTTTAAATGCAATTACATTTACCCAGGGTGTTGCCCTGGGCTAGGAGCTTCTGCCCTTACAGGGCGTGCTGACTATACTTTTCTGAGCGTGTGGGTTTTACCAGAATTTATTCTGCTGCTCTGACCACTCAAAACCTTGGGTAGCCATTTTGGCTTCTAATGCCGCACGGTTCACATTGAAGTGATTACAAATCTCATCGAGTGTTTCAAACTCGTGGTCACGAAGCAGGAAGTTGATGGCGCTTACGAGCATCGGAACATCATTCATTGGTAACTTATCCATTTTAAATTTATAATTTATAATTTACAATTTATAGTGGAGGCACCATGCCTCTTTCGGGGTGCAAAGGTACTGCAAATTTTAGATAAAACAAAAAAAAATCCCGCCAATCTATACGATTAGCGGGATTTTTATAAATTATTGATGATTTACGCATTCACTGCAACTGAAATCCAGTCGAAGACGAATGAGCAAATACCGAATGCTACGATACCTACGGTGCAGATAGCAAGCGCCAACTTGGTTGAGCATGCGCTCTGGAAAGTAGGAAGCGGATTATCGCTGTGCTTGATGAACATAGCCTTCACGATGAGCAGATAGTAGTACAAGCTGATAACTGTGTTTACCAACGCGATGAATACTACGCCGTATGCCCAGGCTCCCAATGTGGTGTGGATGTCGTGTGTTCCAACCGCTGCCATGAACACGAAGAACTTCGAGAACATTCCGGCAAATGGAGGAATACCACCCAATGAGAACAATGCCAAGGTCATCAGGAATGCCAGACGTGGGTTGGTCTTGTACAAACCATTGTAGCTGTCCATCTGAACAGTACCGTTGTTGTGCTCCTCAATAGATGAGATGATGGTGAAGACGCTCAGGTTGGCTACTACGTAAATCAATACATAGTAAGTCAGGGCGCTCACGCTCATCGCTGAGTTACCTACCACAGCCAACATGATGTAACCTGCCTGAGAGATAGAAGAGAATGCCATGAAACGCTTCAGGTCGCTCTGACGGATGGCAAACAGGTTGGCGATAGTGATAGAAAGTACAATCACGATGTAAAGCAATACGGTCCAGTACTCTACCATTGGCTGGAACACCTTCATGAGGATAGCGCAGAGAGTGAACGCTGCAGCACCCTTAGATACTACTGACAAGTAACCTGTAACAGTAGTTGGTGCACCCTGGTATGAATCGGCTGTCCAGAAGTGGAATGGAACCAAGGAAATCTTGAAACCGAGACCACTGAAGAAGAATACCATACCGGCGATGGTCAATGGAGATGCAGAGATAACCTTTGCTACATCATCGAAGTACAAAGTACCACAAGCAGCATAGAGCAGCGAGATACCGTAGATCATCACGCCACTTGAGAAAGTAGCAGTAAGGATGAACTTAGCTCCTGCCTCAGCAGAATTGTGACGGTACTTATCGAATGCTACCAAGCAAGCCATTGGCACAGATGCCATTTCGAGACCGAGGAAGAACAGGAGGAAGTGGTTGGCACTAACCATCATGTTCATACCGAGCAAGGTAGAGATAATCAGCATATAGAACTCACCCTCCTTGAAGGCTGTGTCCTCGCGGCTCAACCACTCCTTAGCCTGTACCATCACGATGAGGGTACCCAGCGCCAGGATAGTCTTCAGGACACCGGCAGCAGGACCTGTTGTGTACATGCCGCCAAATGCCTCTGTGGCTTCTGTTGGGAAGATATTGATGGCAATGTGAGCCACCATCAAGAGACATACCAGAGGATTGAACCACTTACGGTCTGCGCTCTTGGAACTGCAGAAGTCAGCAATGAAAGTGATCAACAGAACTACCATCAGGGTAGCTTCTGGAATCATATTTAAAAATTGACTGTAATTCATTTCTTCTGATATTTATTACATGATTACACTAAAGATAGGACCTACAGCGTCCATGATAATCTCCTCTGCCCAGAGTGGGAACATACCGAGACCTGCAACGCAGGCAATAAGACCTGCTACAGCGATACGCTCGTCCCAGGTAGCATCGTGGAGCTTCTCCAACTTAGGGCTAGGAACCTTCTGATAAAGGATCTTACCTACACAACGCAAGATGTAAACCGCTGTTACTACGATTGATGTACAAGCGATGATGGTACATACACGATGGAATGTATCTGCATTCTGGAAAGAACCTACGAAGATGGTCATCTCGGCAACGAAACCTGAGAAACCTGGCAAACCGAGGTTAGCCAAACCTGCTACCGCATAACCTACTGAGAGGAATGGGATAATCTTCATCAAACCACCCAGGTAACGTACGTCACGTGTACCAGCCTGATGGTAAATCATACCGATAACGGCGAAGAAGAGGGCGGTCATCAAACCGTGAGACAACATCTGGAGGATAGCACCAGTAGCAGCTGTCTCGGTCATCATACAGAGAGCGAAGAGCACCATACCACAGTGAGATACTGATGAGTAAGCGTTGATGTACTTCAAGTCGGTCTGTACACATGCTGACAAAGCACCATATACAATAGAGATAGTAGTCAGTACGAGGAACACCTTGATCCAGAAGCCGTGAGTAGCAGCTGGCAAGAGGAACATGGCGATACGGAAGCAACCGTAACCACCGAGCTTCATCAATACACCGGCGTGCAACATAGATACGGCTGTAGGCGCACTGGCGTGACCATCAGGAGACCATGTGTGGAATGGGAACAGCGCACCGAGGATACCGAAACCGATGAAGAGCAATGGGAAGAACACGTTCTGCACGCTCTCAGGAATCGCATGAGCACCATTGGTATGGTGAGCGATATCGAGGATTTCGAAGGTCTGAGCACCACTGTAGAAGTAGATTCCCAGGATACCGATAACCAAAAGGGCAGAACCACCCATCAACATCAAAGTCAACTTCATGGCTGAATACTCCTTTGCACCACTACCCCATACACCGATGAGGAGGTACATAGGAATCAGCGCAACCTCATAGAACATGAACATGGTGAACATGTCGATAGAGATGAAGAAGCCATATACACCGATGCTCAGGAGTGTGAACCAGAGGAAGTATTCCTTCTTCATTGGCTCCATCTGCCAAGAAGCAAATGTACCAGTGAACACGATGATAGAAGTCAGGAGAATCATCACCACTGAGATACCATCCACACCGAGTGAATAGTTGATGTGCAATGGTTCAAACCAAGGCACACAGTAGGTGAAGAGCATCGGAGCTTGGTCGGCTGGCATTGTCTCACGAGCTTCGAGAAATGCAAACACCAAATAGATGGAGAGACCGAGCAATACGCTGGCACCTGCTACCATCACACCACGAACCTGCTTGTCGTTGCGTGCCAACCAGAGGCCGAGCAACATCAGGAGTGGTACTATGACGAATATACTTAAATTCATTTCTTTTCTATTTACTTAATTGTGAGACTTTCATTAAAGAAGTGCGAGCAGGCACAATGTCAATGCTACGGTACCGGTGAGGAACCAGATAGCATAGCTGCGAACATCACCACTCTGCCATGGGCGGATGGTTTCACCTGCCTCCTGTGTACCCCAAGCCATGAAGTTGAAGGTACCATCGATAACGCGACGGTCGAACCATGCGATTGGCTTTGAGAAGCAACCGAAGACAATCTTGTGAGTGAAGAACTGCCAAGCATCGTCAATATAGAAACGGTTCAACGCTGCCTTGTGCAACTTAGGCATCTTCTTAGCCAAAGCGTCTGCCAATGGAGTCTTCTTAGGAGCATACATGTAAGTAGCCAGACCGATACCGATGATAGCAACGATAACAGATGTAGTTGCCACACTCATATCAATATGGATATCGTAGCTCTGACCTGTAGCAGATACGAAGTGACCGAATGGAATCAGACCGCAGAGACAAGAGATGATGGCGAGGAATACCAATGGACCCCACATCACGAAAGGAACCTCCTGTGGTTTGCGACGGTTCTCAGGATCCAGCTCATAGTAGCTCTGTCCCCAGAAGATTACGTAGTAGAGACGGAACATGTAGAATGCAGTCATACCAGCAACCACTGTCATGAACCAGCCCATGAATGGAGAGAACTGGAAGCATGCTGAGATAATCTCATCCTTTGACCAGAAACCTGCGAATGGAGGAATACCTGCAATCGCCAAGCAACCGATGAGGAAGCAGATGTTGGTAATAGGCATGTACTTGTGCAGACCGCCCATGTACTCCTTGAAGTTGCTGCCGATGATGACGATGATGGCACCAGAGCAGAGGAAGAGCAATGCCTTGAACATAGCGTGGGTAAACAGGTGGAAGATACCAGCCATGTAACCCAAACCACCGTGGTGGTTATCTACTGCGAAGCAAACGCCGAGAGCTACGAGCATGTAGGCAATCTGAGAGATAGTAGAGAAAGCCAGACCACGCTTGATATCACGCTGGCAGCAAGCTACTGCTGCTGCATAGAATGCGGTGAAGGCTGCAATGTAAGCTACATAGTGCAATGTCTCAGGAGCATACTGTACCCAGATTGGGAAGAGGCTGGCTACCTGATAAACACCGGCTACAACCATGGTAGCAGCGTGGATCAAGGCAGAAACAGGAGTTGGACCCTCCATCGCATCTGGCAACCAGATGTGCAATGGGAACATCGCACTCTTACCGGCACCACCGATGAACATGAGGAACAACGCTGTTGGCATTACCCAAGCTGCACCTGCCAAAGCAGAGTTGAGCTCTGGCTGAGCATTCAAGTCGTAGTTGAAGGTTCCTACATAGAAGCTGTAGAACAGGATACCGATGAGGAAGAAGAGGTCAGCGAAACGGGTTACGATGAACGCCTTCTTGCTGGCATGAACTGCAGCATGCTTTGGATAGTAGAAACCGATGAGCAGGTATGAGCAAACACCCACCAACTCCCAGAACAGATACATCTGGAAGATGTTGGTAGCTACTACCAAACCCAACATAGACATGGTGAAGAGACTCAGGTAAGCGTAGAAACGCTGCATACCCTTCTCATATTCCTCAACCTTGTAGTTCTCATCACGCTCTGCCATATAGCCGAAGCTGTAGATGTGAACCATGAAGCTGACGGTGGTAATCACGATGAGCATCAATACGGAGATTGGGCTCAGGCGGAAACCGATGTTGAAGGTGAGCAACTCAGTAAACTTCAACCATGTGAAATTAAATACGGTAACAGTTGGGTACATACCTGTTGAGGCATCGCGACCCACTGCAAAGAAGTACTCGTATGCTGTATAGACAGACATCGCGAATACACAGCCCATCAATACGGTACCGATGAGTGCTGCTACCGGTCTTTTCATCTTCATACCCACAAGTCCCAGAACCAGGAAGCTCAGGAATGGCAGAAGAAGTATCAAAAATGCATAATTGTATTCCATTGTCTTTTAGAATTTCATGTTTTCAATACTGTTCACCTGGTCACTGTGATAGTTGCGGTAAACGTTGATAATAATAGCGAGCGCTACGGCTGTCTCGGCTGCTGCTACTCCGATAGAGAACAATGTGAAGAAGAAACCTTCCAACTGTCCTGGGAAGAGGATGCGGTTGAACACAGCGAAGTTCAGGTCGGCTGCATTCAATACAAGCTCGATGGAGATGAGCATGGCAACGAGGTTACGGCGTGTACAGAAGCCATAGACTCCGATGAAGAACAAGAGTGCTGAGAGCACGAAGAAATATTGTACTGGAATCATTTCTTATCCTCCTTTCTTGCGATTAAGATACCACCGATGATACATGCCAACAAGAATACAGAGATAAACTCGAATGGCAATACATAGCCATACTTGTCAGCACCTACCAGTGCAGAACCAACCTGGTCCATTGGCACCTCGGTGTCGGCTACGGTTGCAGCCATATCAATAAAGTGATTCTTCAACACGATGACTGCCAAGGTTACGAAACCAACGAGGCAGACGAGTGCGCGACCTACAACCTTGCTACCCTTGACATGCTCCAAAAGACCCTGGAGGGTACGCTTTGATACCAACTGGATAGCGAAGACATAAAGCATGGTGATACCACCGGCATATACAGAAATCTGAGCTGCACCCAGATAAGTATAGTCGAGCAGGAAGAACATGCCTGCTACACCGAAGAGTACGAACAACAGGAAGGTTGCCGCACGCATGATGCGCTTGGTGAACACGCACATGATGGCTGAGCCAAGGATGACTACTGCCAAGATGACGAACATAAATAAATTTGCTGTTATCATTGTCTAAAGTCCTCCTTACTTAGTCTTGGTGTTAAACTTACCGATTTCCAATGGCGCACCACCCTCGATGAGGTTTGGAAGGCTTCCGCCCTTATAAACCTCCTTGTCAAGGTGCATCACCAACTTGTTGCGGTCGAAGACTGCATTCTCGAAATCGTTGACAAACTTGATTGCACCGAAGTTACATGCGTTCACACAGAGTTCGCAGAACATGCAGTCGCCCAAGTCGTACTGGTAATCTACCAGCTTGCGCTTCTTCTTGCCTGTCTCTGGGTCCTCCACCATCTCGGTTACAATCTTGATGGTATCGTTAGGGCATGACTTCTCACACAATGTACAACCCACACACTTGTAAGCCTCGTTCTCATCACGAACGAAGACCAAGCGTCCACGGAAACGTGGAGAGATGTGGAGTGTAGTCTTGCGGTTCTCAGGATACTGCTCTGTGCTCTTTGGTGTGAAGTACTCCTTCATGGTAGTCTTCATACCGATAGCGAGGGTTTTCAAACCCGCAGCAATACCGCCGAAATATGAATTGTTAGACATACTTTCTTATTATTATAATAATGTGTATTAAAGATTATCCGTGGAATCCGAATGCTACGCATACTGTCATCAAGATCAGGATGACCAGTGACAATGGCATCAGATACTTCCACTCCAACTTCAGAATCTGGTCGATACGGAGACGTGGGAATGTCCAACGTACCCACATCAGGAGCCATACCACCGCGAAGGTCTTACCGAAGAACCAGATGAAACCTGGGATGAGGTTCATCAGATTGTCGAAGCCCTCGATACCGATGTTCAATGGCGCCCAACCACCGAGGAATACGGTAGAAGCAATACCAGAAATCACGAAGAGGTTGAGGTACTCTGCCAGGTAGTAGAAACCGAAGCCCATACCTGAATACTCAGTGTGGTAACCAGCGGTCAACTCACTCTCAGCCTCAGCCAAGTCGAAAGGACCACGGTTTGCCTCAGCATTACCTGCTACGAGGAATACCAGGAAAGCCAGAATAGCTGGCACATGACCCTTGATAATCAACCAGTTCCAAGCACCAGTCTGTGCCTCTACGATACCGCTTACCTGCATGGTGCCGGTAAGAACGACTGCAGAAATCAGACAGAGACCGAGAGACATCTCATAAGAAATCATCTGTACGGCACCACGCATGGCAGATACCACAGAGTACTTGTTGTTAGATGCCCAACCTGCGAGGAACACACCCAGCACGCCGATAGAACTTACGGCTGTGATGAGGAATACACCTACGTTGAAGTCAAGAATATGAGCTCCCTTGTTCCATGGAAGGAATGAGAAAGTACCTACAGAGGCAATGATCACGAGGAATGGTGCTATGTAGTAGAGCAGCTTGTCGGCTCTATCTACAGCGAAGATCTCCTTGATCAACATCTTGAGCACGTCGGCGAATACCTGGAAGATACCCCAAGGACCTACACGCATAGGGCCGAGACGGCACTGGAAGTAGGCACACACCTTACGCTCCATGAAGATAAGTACGATAGCGATGAGGGCGTATGCTGTCAAAATACAGATACCCACGAGCACGCACTCAATCAGAATCGACAGGAAGTCGCCCAGACCCAAGGTCTGGCGAAGCAGATTGTCGATGAATGTTGTTACTATACTAAAATCAAACATAATTATCTATCAATATCAGGGATTACGAAATCGATTGCTGCACCTGTAGTGATGAGGTCGGCGATCTTCTGACCACGGAGCATTGGATCCAAGGCTCCTGTGAGTGAGAGACCCATCGGACGCATCTTCATACGGTATGGACTCTTGTCACCCTTTGAGTCGAGATATACACCAAACTCGCCGCTGGCACCCTCTACTGAGAAGTACCACTGTCCCTTTGGAACCTTGATGATTGGCTTCTGCTTGATGTAGTACTCACCCTCTGGAATGTTGTCAATCAACTGCTCGATGATGTCCAAGCTCTGATACAACTCCTGGATGTGTACATAGTAACGATCCATTGAATCGCAACCGGTAAGGGTGATTTCCTTCCACTCTACCTTGTCGTACATATCGTATGGATGACGCTTGCGGGTATCGTTCTTCCAACCTGATGCACGACCAGCAGGACCGGTTACGGCATAGTTGATACAATCCTCATAGTTCATTGGACCTACACCTTCGAGACGATTGTGAGTAATCACGTTGTCACCGAATACGTCGAGGTACTCCTGAATCATCGGACGGAGATACTTGCAGAGGGTCTTCACATTCTGAACGAAGTTAGGGTCGATATCTGCCTGAAGGCCACCGATACGGTAGTAGTTCTGGATCAGACGGCCACCGGTTGTCTCCTCCATCACGTTCAATACGTGCTCACGGTCGCGCATACAGTAAAGGAATGCTGTCAAGGCACCCAAGTCCTGTGCGGTACAGCCGAGGTACAACAAGTGTGAGTCGATACGCTGCAACTCATCCATGATGGTACGGATGTAGCGGATGCGGTCTGAGAGTTCAATACCCATCGCCTCTTCGATAACGCCTACCAACGCGTGGCGGTGCATCATCGCAGAAAGATAGTTCAGACGGTCGGTCAATGCCAAGGTCTGAGGATAAGTCATATTCTCCCACATCTTCTCGATACCACGGTGAATATAACCGAGGTGTGGATAGATGCGCTTCACAGTCTCACCATCAATAACGGTCTGCAGACGGAGCACACCGTGGGTAGATGGGTGGTTAGGACCGATATTGACTACGTAGTCATCCTCGTCAAAGCGACGCTTCTCTGTAGCAACGAGATGTCCATCCTCGCTCAAGGAATACTCCACGGTGAAGTCATCCTCAGGCTCATCAGTGCAAGGGAACTTGTTTGCCTCAGGACTCATATCGAAGTCCTTGCGCAATGGATAGCCCTGGAAATCGGTACGGAGGAAGAGACGACGCATGTCTGGGTGACCCAGGAACTTGATGCCGACGAAATCGAAGACTTCACGCTCCAGAAGGTCAGCTACCTTCCAAAGGTTAATTACTGTAGGAATTACATCACTGCCATCCACCTTCTTGGCGATGGTCTTTACTGAGCAGCGCTCGTTGGTCTGAGTATTCTCGAGAATATAGATACATCCGAGACCTTCCTCACCGAAGTCTTCACCGATGATGGTAACAAGGTAGTCGAAATGCTTCTCGTTCTTCAACTTCGCCATTTCAGAAGCGAAATTATCAAAACTCAATTCAATATTATTCAGTTTCATGTTCTTATACCTTATTATATTAATCAGTTAGACCTTTCTGAGGGTCGAAATCCTCAGGTACTTCAGTTACGATGATAGGCTCCTTGTGTCCGAGCTTCTCGCTATCAGAGAGGTTCTCGTTGCTCAAGCCGCGAAGACCACCCTTGCTCATAGAGAGTTCCTTCTCATCCTGAGTCATCTTGTGGTTAGCACCACCGAAGAATTTCTCAACCTTTACCTTACGCTGCAACTGCATCATACCATAAAGGATTGCCTCAGGTCGTGGAGGACAGCCAGGGATATAAACATCTACAGGAACCAACTCGCTGATACCACGAACTACGTTGTAGCTCTTCTTGAACGGACCACCAGAGATGGCGCATCCACCCACAGCTACCACATACTTAGGCTCAGCCATTTCATCGTACAAACGTTTGAAAACAGGTGCCATCTTATTGGTGATAGTACCGGCACACATGATCAAGTCAGCCTGGCGTGGAGAGTTACGGGTTACCTCGAAACCGAAACGGGAGAAGTCGTAACGGGCACAACCTACAGCCATGAACTCGATACCACAGCAAGAAGTACCGAAGGTCAGTGACCAGAGTGAGTTACTGCGTCCCCAGTTGATGGCAGCATCGAGCGAACCGACTACCACGTTAGCACCACCCTCATTGAGCTCCTGCGCAATCTTTTCGAGGGTATCATTGTCCTTAAACTCGTCGTAAGGAATACTCTTGATAGAGGCTCTTTTGTTTACTTCCATTCCAATGCTCCTTTCCGCCAAGCGTATGCAAGGCCAAATACCAATACCAACAAGAAGAACCCGATGCTCACGAGAGCCATAGGTCCAAACTGCTTAACTACGACTGCCCATGGGTAAAGCAATACTGTCTCGATGTCAAACATCAGGAAAAGGATGGCGAAGAGGTAGTAGCCGATGTGTGATGGCAACCATGAGCTGCCACGTGTCGGAATACCGCACTCAAAAGGTTCACCCTTTACCGGATTGTATGAACGAGGACCGATCAACTTCGCGATGACATAAGCAGCCACCACCAGTGTTACAGCCGTCAGCAAAACGGTGATAAATAGTGTAAAGTTCATAAATTTGTTATAACGTTATTTTATATAAATGCTTCTAAGCGGTTGCAAAGGTAACACTTTTTTCTGAAAGAGCACATTTTTTTATGGTTTAATTTGCATCCAAAGTGAAAAAACTCAAAAAACAGCCTGATTTCATCAGTCAACAGACAGACTTAATGGAGGATCAGAAACAGAGAAAACAAGCATATTTTATAACAAAAAGGAACAGAATAGTAGGAATTTTTACCTAAAAAATCCATCCGTTTCTCCATTGTTTCCGGCACAACTACCATCGCCTCTCCTACCCTTCATAAGAAGAATGAGAAAGAGATTATCTATAATCTCAATGGCCAGCAAGTAGATAAAGCCTCTGCTCAAGGAGGCATCTTCATCTCCCGCCAGAAAGGTAAGTTCTATAAAGCTCCCGGCTCTTCCGGAGGAAGGAGATAGTTCTGCTGGCGAATTCAGATGTTTGAATAAGCAGAAGGAGATGATTGAATAAGCGTATTCAGATGTTTGAATAAGCGAAAGAATATGATTGAATAAGCGAAAGGAGACGTTTCTTTGGGTTCAAAGAGACGTCTCTTTTAGTTTTAGGAGACTGCTTTTCGAGTTGAAGGAGACTGCAGGGCAAACGCATTAAATTGCGCTGCCCTCCAAAAGTTTTGACAGGTACTCTTCATCCCAGCCTGCCTTCAATCTTTTCAGGTTGAGACTTCCCTTGGTCGTCTTGTCATTTTTCAAGATGGAGAGGACCATTTTGCTTATGGTAGAGAAGTTCCTCGCTGCATTTTTGACTTTCTTACTTTCGTCTTCTCTGAAAGTAATGTCCAATTGCCAATGCAAGTTGTTTTCTATGGACCAATGTTGCCTAATGGCGCTTGCTATCTTTTCGGGGTCTTCATTACTTAAGGAAGTTATATAGTATCTTGTTTCCTCAGATGTTTCACCAGATGTCGCAACAGATCTTCTTGAGGTAATCCCGACAACAGACCTTAACCCAACAAACCTGTTCTTAAACATTCTCTGCATTATGTCCCCATAGCTTACAACAATGCAGGTTCTTTCTTCCTGACGACCATGTCCCTCATTAAAGGAATAATGTTTTGTCACTACATTACAATTGCCTCTATACTCATGCTCGTAAATCATGTCCTTAGCAAATTCGTAACTTTTCTTCTGATTTTCCTTCAAGGCGATAATATAGTCCCCCTTGCCTTCTATGATTTTCTCTGTTATAGAAGTTTGGCATCCCATAGCATCTATTGTCACAATGGCATTTGACACGTCTATAGCACTAAGCAACTTGGGAACGACCGTGATTTCATTTGTTTTTTCACCGACTTTCTCTTGCCCAAGTGATATGCTGTTGTCTGCTGACCAAGCAGATACGATCCATGTGCGGAAGTCAGCTTGACCAATAGTGTGCTCGGCATCACACTTGCTTGATCCACGCATAAGCTTGCCATCAATGGCAACAACACCTTTGACTTCCCCTACAATTTCTCTAACCCAGTTTCTGAAGATCTCTTCAAATCCTTTTGGATCAAAGATAGAAAAGAAACGATTGAAGGTGTCATGGCTTGGAATAGTCTCCAACCCCTGCAAACGCTTTTTGAAGAAGTCTAACTTACTTTTTCCAAACTCTGCAATTTCGTTCCAAGATTGAGCTCCTGCAATTACCGCAGCGATTGTAATGTAAATGATATGTTCCATTTTATGGACAGTTCGACCCGCAACTCGTGGGTCGGCTATTTGTTTAGATAACTTAATAATGCTCATTTTGTACCTTTTATTTGTTAATTATTTCTTTACAAAGGTACAAAAAATATTTCATATATACAAATATATAATGTTAATATTCAGTAAGTTACAACTGCACAACGCAGATGTTAACGAATAAAATATTTAATGCGTCTGCCCTGAAGGAGACTGCTTCTCGAAGGTTGCCCCTAGGCTCAGCAGACCTGCTGAGCCTAGTCAGCAGCTCTGCCGACTGCAGTCAGCAGGTCTGCTGAGCCTAGTGACAACACCTTTTAATCGTACAACTACAACCCTTATAGTCGTACAACCATACACCCTATAGTCGTACAACTATAAACCTTTTAGTTGTACAACCATATACCTTTTAGCTGTACAACCATAAAACGCAACCCCGCCAGGCGTTCCTCCTTTGACGCCTAGCGGGGTTGCGCTTTTTACTTTTTTACCTTTTTACCCTTTTACCTTTTTACCTTTAAACTCCCTTTTCAGCAAACAGGCCGAAGAGCTCAGCATCTATCAGGTCAGTAACCTTTCGGAAGTCTTCCGGATTCTCTCCGAACTCCAGATTATCACCATCGATGATGATGAGGCGACCTTTATAATCCTTGATCCAATCCTCATAACGCTTGTTCAAGCCCTGGAGATAATCGATGCGGATGCTCTTCTCGAAATCGCGGCCACGCTTCTCGATATGCTTTACGAGCGTAGGAATGCTGCTCTTGATATATATCATCAGGTCTGGGAGTTTTACCAGACTGATCATCAGATCGAAGAGATCGGTATAGTTCTTGAAATCCCTGTCGCTCATCATACCGATATCATGAAGATTAGGCGCAAAGATACGCGCATCCTCGAAGATGGTTCTATCCTGTACTATGGTCTGCTCTGAACGGGAAATCTCCACAACATCATGGAATCGCTTGTTCAGGAAGTAAATCTGAAGATTAAACGACCAACGTTCCATATCCTTGTAATAATCAGCCAGATATGGATTATTATCTACCGGCTCGAAATTAGCTTTCCAGCCATATCTCTTGGCAAGCATCTTGGTTAATGTTGTCTTGCCGCTACCTATATTTCCTGCTATTGCTATATGCATTTTTTTACCTTTTTACTTTTTTACCTTTAAGAGAACAGCCCGAAGAGCTTGGCATCTATCTTATCTATGATTTCACCAAACTGCTTGGGATTGTGCTCGAAATCGAGATTATCAACTTCTACGATGAGCACCTTGCCCTTATACTTGTTCATGATGAAATCTTCGTAAAGCTTGTTGATACCTTCCAGATAATCCAAAGGCATCTTCTGCTCATAATCACGGCCGCGCTTCTGGATATTCTTCACGAGATGAGGAACTGAAGAACGGAGATATATCATCAGTTCAGGCATCTCCACCACTTCCATCATCGACTCGAAGAGCTCCATATAAGTCTCGTAGTCGCGCTGGTCCATGTTGCCCATCTTCCGGTTGTTGGCCGCAAAGACATAGACACCTTCAAAGATGGTGCGGTCCTGGATGACCGTCTCTTTACTGTGTTGGATTTCCAGCAGATTCTTGAATCGCTGCTTCAGATAGAACACCTCCATATTGAGAGCCCATCGCGAGATATCCTTGTAATAGTCATCGATATAGGGGTTTTCAGCCACGGGCTCCAAGTACTGTTTCCATCCATAATGTTTAGAAAGCATCTTGGTGAGTGTTGTCTTTCCACTACCGATATTTCCTGCTATTGCTATATACATTTATTAATACGAATAATTTACAATTTAATAATGAATAATGGGGCTGGCGCCGCATTGGCTGCAAAAGTACAATAAAAAATCGGGATAAACAAAAAAATCCAAGCAAATATATGATTTGCTTGGATTTTTGTGTTCTACTCCTGCCTTGCAGGGGAACTGTATTTTAATAGTCACGTTCGATGAGTTCAAGACACATGCGGGAGTTGTGGTAAGGACATTTCCAAAAACCCGCCTTATCATCCTCCTTGTTCACCGTACCATCTTCCAGGATAGCCCAGTGCCACTCACCGTTCTTGGCATCCAGCAGATTCTTGGCTACATAGTTCCAGCAGGCGATGGCAGTCTGGAGATGTTCTTCGGTGCGGAAATACTGATAGAGGTCGATATGGCCGATGATGTTCTCGCACTGCACCCACCACTGGCGCTGGAGATCATACTTATCTCCATCTTTCCAATGCTCATAAACCATACTGCCGTCCGGACGTAAGCCTTCATCCGCAGCATCGGCTATACGACGGATGATGCGCTCTATCTTATGGAGCAATATCTTATCGTCCAAAACCAGCGCAGTTTCGTGGAGCAGCCAGGACGCCTCAATATCATGACCATAGCTCTCGATGTTGCGCTTGCCCTCCCACTCGTCATTGAAGAAGAGGTCGAGATGATAAGTCTCTGTGTTCAGAAGCTTATCGGTGAAGATGTCGAGCAGATTGCGGATGCTCTTCTCCAGTTCCGGAGTCTTCCATACACGATAAAGATTGGTATATGGCTCGATGATATGCAGATGGGTATTCATCGTACGGGAACCATTTTCATCCTTATCAGAGAGACGCATGTCTGCAATCGGATTCCACTCACGGGTCAATGCCTCGATATATCCGTTGTTCTTGGCATCAAAGGCATGCTTCTCTATGTCATGATACAGGGAGATGGCGATATCCAACGCCTCCTTGTCACCTGTTGCACGGGCATACTCCGAGAAACCATAGATGGCAAAGCCGATGGCGTAAGTCTGCTTCTTGGTATCGAGCGGATTACCCTGATAGTCAACACTCCAGTAGATGCCGCCATATTCCCTGTCGAGGAAATAATCGCGCACATAATCCTTGGCACGGGTGGCAGCCTCAAGATACTCCGGCTTCTTCAAGACACGATAGGCAGCAGAAAACGCCCAGAGGATTCGGGCATTCATCACCGCACCCTTCTCGGCTTCAGGATGTACCTGGTCGTTACCATCTACACGTCCATAAAAGCCACCGTTTTCTTCATCTTTCACTTTCGTTAGCCAATAGCTGAGGATGTTGTTCTCCAGAACATCCCGCATCGTTTCTTTAAGATTTTCCATTTTTCTTTTCTTAATAGTGATTATTAGTTATGTTAAAACAATTATTTGCGGATAGGGAACTTCCAGGCAAGCACCATCAGCAGGAAGGCGATGACGGCTGGGAACAGTGAGAACAATGACCATACCATCGTAAGCACAGAGTCGGTGACACTGGCTGGGTCGATCATCGTATTACCCATCTTATCTGTTATCATGTTGGCACCTGCCCAGCCCAGGAAGAGGGCGATGAGAGAACCGGAAATGGCTGTACCAAACTTCTGGCTCATCGTACCGGAAGAGAAGATAAGACCTGTAGCTGATGTTCCGAAATGCTCGGTATGGTAGTCGGCTACATCGGCATACATTGACCACATCAATGGCGAATAGATACCGATACCCATAGAGGTAAGGATAACGATGGCTATCATCACCCAGATATACGATGGATCCATCGGGATGAAGAAGAAGACAACCGAGAGAACCAGACAGAGCGCTGCAGCCCAGAAGAATGCCATGCGCTTGCTGCCTACCAGACGGGTGAACCAAGGAGATACACCACCGAAAATCATACAGGTTACTTCACCGAATGCCATGAAAACGGTATAGTTAATAATCAATCCCTCGATGGTTACATTGCCATGCAGACAGTAATCAAACATATAGCCAGCTACGGCATAGCGGAATCCGTTGAAGAAGTTGGTACACACGGCGATGGCTGTCATATAGAGCCAAGCCTTGTTGTGAACGAGGTCGGCAAACTGCTGGAAAGAGAACTTCTCTGCGCGTTTCGGCTTCAGACGTTCCTTGGTAAGGAGTCCGCAAGCCAATGTCATCACAGCTGCAATAATACCGAGCACGGCACCAATGACAGCATACTGATGTGCGGCTGTTCCACCTACCATCTTCTGGAGATAAGGGAAAGAAAGCAGGGTGACGAATCCCATGGCATAAGCACCCACCATACGGAAAGAAGAGAACTGGTTCTTCTCATCATCATCCTCGGTCATCACACCGAGCAATGAGCCGTAAGGCACATTCACCATGGTATATACCGCCATCATCAGCAGATAGAGGGCGTAAGCATAGATTCGCTTGCCCACAGGACCGAAGTCTGGCGTGTAGAGCAAGAGGGCAAATATCAATCCGAAAGGAATGGCACCATAGATGAGCCAAGGACGGTAGGTACCGAAACGGCTCTGGGTACGGTCGGCAAGCGAGCCCATCAGCGGGTCAGTAACCACATCGAACATGCGGGCTACGAGCATCAGTACTGCCGCATCCGCAAACGAGAGTCCGAAGACATTTGTAAAAAACAGAGGAAAAGCGATAGACATCACCTTCCATACAATACCACCCGCAGCGGCATCACCCAATGCATAAGCTATTTTTTCTTTTAAACGAGCCATTGTTTTTAATTGACAATTTACAATGAATAATTTATAAATTACTAAAAAAGGGATTCGCTCCCCATCTATATCTGATAATACGGATGAGGAGTACGAATCCCTACAATCTTAATACCTGAAACTTATTTACTTAAAGTCTGTTTATTTTTTGCTACCAAAGCCTTGATCTTCTCTACTGAGAACTGAGTACGATAATCATCCTTTGGTGTATTCATGCAGTAGTCTACCAATCGGTCGATGGTAGAAGTTGCCACATGCATGCGGGTATCAGAAGAAGCATAGTAGATGAATACCTTGCCATCCTCATCTGCAATCCAACCATTGGCAAAGACTACGTTCATTACATCACCGATATACTCAGGACCTTCCGGTACGAGGAGATATCCACCTGGTTCTGCAATCACCTTTGTAGGATCCTCAAGAGAAGTCATGTACATATAGAGCACATAGCGGAGAC
Organism: Segatella copri; assembly: GCF_015074785.1. Taxonomy (NCBI): domain Bacteria; kingdom Pseudomonadati; phylum Bacteroidota; class Bacteroidia; order Bacteroidales; family Prevotellaceae; genus Segatella; species Segatella copri. The sequence continues at coordinate 398,151 of NZ_CP042464.1, read as the reverse complement.
CGCTGGCACAGCCACGAACACCATGAGCCAGATGCAACCAGCCCTTATCAGTCTTGATAGGATGAGGACCCTCACCGTTCTTCACCTCCTGGATGGTGTGATAGTGACGGGCATTGATGATCTTCTCTTCCTTGATTTCGGCATGAGTGATATCATCAACAAGAGCCCAACCGATACCACCACCAGAACCTGTATCGATGAAACCATCCTGTGGACGGGTATAGAAAGCATACTTGCCATCAGCAAACTCCGGATGGAGAACCACATTGCGCTGCTGGCTCTTGGTCTTCAAGTCAGGAAGGCGTTCCCAGTTTACCAGGTCCTTGGTACGGGCGATGGCTGCAGTAGCAGTAGCAGCACTGAGGTCTCCAGGCTGATCATCATCATGACGCTCTGCACAGAACACGCCATAGATATAACCATCCTCATGAGCTGTGAGTCGCATATCATAGATGTTGGTAGCAGGAACAACATCCTCCGGCATGGTGATAGGCTCATCCCAGAAACGGAAGTTGTCAACACCATTAGGACTCTCTGCTACGGCAAAGAAACTCTTGCGGTCAGCACCCTCAACACGAACAACGAGGAGATACTTACCATTCCACTTGATGGCACCCGAATTGAGCGTAGCATTCATCATGATGCGCTGCATGAGATACGGATTACTCTTCTCATCGAAGTCGTAACGCCACTCCAATGGTGTATGTTCTGCAGTAAGGATTGGGTTCTTATACTTTTCATAGATACCATTTCCCCACTCTACCGGTTCATTCTTACGGCTCAGCAGTTCCTCATGATGAGCGCGAAGTGCTTTCACTTTGTCTTGAAATGTAGTCATAATATATCTATTTTACTTTTTTACCTTTACAATGTCTTTGGCAAAGAGAACTTTCTTTTCCTTCTTGAATTTCTTGAAGTCCTCGACGATGGCACCATCGCCTACTCCAGGGAGGTAAGCCTCTTCCTGAGGTTTATCCCAGGCATTACGCCAGAAGAGTACATAACTCAACTGATACTTCTGAAGTACAGGCCAAAGGGTTTGGGTAAACCAGTCCTTCTTGCTGGAGATACCCCTGCAACCCGTTTCGGTGAGGGCAGGAATCTTGCCAACCTTCTTGGCTGCCTCCATCAGCACATCGAGCGTAGCAGCAAGGTTCTGCTGATAGTTGGCATCGCCGTTGTCGAACTCGTAGACGTCAACACCCAGCATATCCACATACTTTTCTCCCGGGAATCGCTCCAGGAATTTTTCTACTGTCTTCTCGTCGCTGAGATTTGGTGACCAAGCCCAAACGATGTTATTGCACCCTGCTTTAGTAAGTATATTTAGGGTTTTTACGTATAATTGGTTATATTGTACAGGTGTGCAACTGCTAGCTCCCCACCAGAACCATCCGCCATTCATTTCATGCCATGGTCGGAAGATGACAGGAACCAGTTTACCATCGTTTGTCTTCAAAGAAAGGATGAAATCGGAAACCTTCTTGAGCCATCCGTCGAACTTCTGTTGCTGGGCGCCTCCATCCAGGACAGCAGCTACAGCATCACCTTTCGGATCCCAGGCATTCTCGCCTGTTACCGGATTCCAAGGATGCCAACTCAAAGTGACGATGCCTCCTCTCTCATTTTGGGCAATGATTTCTTTTCGCATACGATCGAAAGACACGCCGTCAAGGTTTTCCTTGCTATCCAACTCTATTTTTCCAAGATCGAAACCCATCACAGCAGGATAATCACCTGTAGTGAGGAGCACATCGCTCTTTCCTTCATCCCATTTCCAAGTAGTACCATACACCGGATCATCCTGATGACCGAGCATGATTCCCTTGTTCAGTAATTTCTGCAGTCTGACCTTCAGTTGCTCTGCCGGAGTATTGCAACATTGCTTTTTACCCTTGCAGCAGGAAGTAGTGGCAGTCTGGACTGATGCGCCCGTAACGCCATCAACCTGTGCCATTGCTCCTTGCATCGCCATGAGGCAAGCTGCACCAATCAAAATTCTTTTTCCTATCATATATCTATTTCTTTAATTGCTGAATAATCCAAGCCTGCCACTCATCCCACTGCTCCTGATACCAGTAATGACCGGTCATCTGGTACAGACTCAATGTCTTTGGCGCTTTTACCGAATTATAAAGTCCGTAAGACGATGTTGGCGGAACCACCTCATCATTATAACCGAAACTGTACCAGCCAGGAACGGTGATACGACGGGCGAAGTTGACGCCATCATAATAGCGTGCACCTTCGAGTCTTGCCTTTTCCAAATACGTAAGTTTCTGCTCTTTCCATGCAGCCCCCTGTGCCTTGTCTTCCTTATAGAAATAGTGAGGCCAGCCGCCTGCAACTCCGTGAATCTCAGCTTCATAATCACACATAGCATCATGAACAGGAGCCAGGAATGTGATTCGCTTATCGAGAGCTGCCACAGCGATGGAAAGAAATCCACCCTGTGATGAACCCGTTACACCGATAGTCTTTCCGTTCCACTCAGGGAGCGAAGCGATATAATCCACACCACGGACTGCACCGGTTACTACCCGTCTGTAAGCATTGCGATAAGGATTCTCGAGATTGGTATCCCAGTAGCCTTTCAGTTCGCCATTGGCAAGATCATCATAAATCTTCTGCTGCATGGTAACAGGAACACCGTGAATACCGATTTCCAGTACGATGCACTCAGCAGGAGCCGTATAAGTATCGCCGGCATAAGGGCGTACACCCGCACCAGGTACACGGAGCAAAGCCGGATACTTACCTTCTTTTACCGGGACACTCAGGATGCCATACATCTTAGAGCCCCATCGGTTGTTGTTATAACTTATTTCATATACATTCTTATCCTTGGTACAACGCTCAGGCAGAAGCACCTTGGTAGGATTGAGGTCATTCTGTCTTGCCTCATCCAGTGCCTTCTTCCAGAAAGCATCGAAATCCTTAGGTTCCTGTGCGAAAGGCTGGATCTTCTCTGGAGAGAAACCTGCCGTGCAAAGTCCCTCGTAATCCTTGCCATCAACATGAGCGATAACCTTGAGACGATAGAAGCCCGGTCTGTTCAGACTGCCGCACCATTTCATGGTTCCGCCCTTGAGAGTGGTACTTTTCTTCACCTCCGGAAACATTGCCGGACCGGCTTCATAATCAACCTTCACCTGGTTGAGTAGCGTACCGCTCTTTCTCACATTCACCGTGAAGTTAGCCTTCTCGCCTACCCGGTAATTCCAGTCCTGATGGTCAGGAGTTACCGTTACCACGATGTTGTTTCCTCTGATTTGTGCGCTGAGGCTTGAAGTCCCCAGCACACTCATCAGAACACCTATAATTATTAACCTAAAAACATTTGCTATACGATGATTCATATTGTCGTTGGTAATCTTGTTAGTTAAACATTCAGTTTTACGGTTGCAAAGTTAGGCATAATTTCCGATATATCCGTGTATTATTTTGCTGAATAAACATACTTTGTTGCAAAGGCAGAAAAATATTCGAAAATATCTGAAAACAGAAATAAGAATTGACACACATCAAGTCAGAAAAAGCAAAGAAAACAACAAAACACACACTCTATTCAACTCAAGAATTGACCGGAAACAACCAAAGACCAATTAACAAAGCACAAAAAGTTATGACAATTCATATAATAAATAATGTACGCGTACCTTAATATATAATAGATAAATAATAGAATAATCAATATAAATCAACCATCAAGTAAATAAATTGTAACGCTAACACTTAATCTTTAATAAATATGACGAAAATTACATTTTATTTTCACTAAAGCAGAAAAGTATTAGTAATCAGCAAAATATGTACAAGCTATTTTGCAAAAAATAGCTATCTTTGCAGCAGATTTACAAAACAGCCTAAAGGTTTAGAATAAACAATATAAAACAAATAAACATAATCACAACAATGGAAAAAGTAAATGCAACCTAGAGCTAGCCTCTAGCCCTTTCTTCTCATCAGAAAAAGATGACGAAGGAATAATCAGAGAGCACTAATCCGTTTTGGATTCTTTCCCGTATCGATCGTATAAGTGAAAGAGCCAAACTGTTTTAACCAACTAACAAAAATTGTATGAACTTTAAAAGTAGAGAAAAGTTGCTTGCTAGTGTAGCTGCCCTGAGTCTTCTCGGCATCTCCCCTCAGCAAACTTTCGCAGCCCAGATCACAACGAATCAGGCTGTGCAACAGACCAAGAAGATTACTGGTAACGTATCCGATGCAATGGGTCCTATCATCGGTGCAACAGTAAAAGTGAAAGGCACAAAAAATGCCGCAGTGACAGACTTTGATGGTAACTATACACTGAATGTAGGTGCCGGACAGACTGTAGAGGTAACTTACGTAGGCTATGTTACCAAAACTTTCAAAGTAGGAGGCCAAAGCAAGTACGACATCACTTTGGTAGAAGACAACAACAGTCTTGACGAGGTGGTAGTTGTAGGTTATGGTACCATGAAGAAGAGCGATATCTCAGGAGCTTCTGTTTCCATGGGAGAAGACCAAATCAAAGGTTCTATTATCACAAACTTAGACCAGAGTTTCCAAGGTCGCGTTGCCGGTGTTACATCTGTAGCGACTTCAGGTGCTCCAGGTTCTTCTACCTCAATCCGAGTTCGCGGACAGTCAACAATCAATGCCGGTGCAGAACCACTTTATGTCATTGATGGTGTCATCTTCCAGGGCGGCGGTTCAAGCGGCGGTTCATTAGGTTTGGGAGATGCCTTAGGAAACGGTTCTGTTTCTACCGTATCACCAATGTCAACTATCAACCCTGCCGATATCGTCAGTATGGAAATTCTGAAGGATGCTTCTGCTACAGCCATCTATGGTGCCCAGGGTGCAAATGGTGTTGTACTTATCACAACCAAACGGGGTAAGATTGGAGAAGCAAAATTTACATACGACGGCATGGCAGCATGGCAATACCAGGGAAAGCGTATTGACATTCTGAATCTTCGTGAATTCTCAGAATATTATAATGATTTTGTAAACAACGGATGGATTTCACAGGATCAGGCACGTCCTGATTTCTCAGACCCATCTATCTTGGGTCGAGGAACCAACTGGCAGGACGCTGTATTCCGCACAGCTTTCCAGCACCAGCATCAGGTTGCTGCACAAGGTGGTACAGAGAAGGTTAAGTACTATGTTAGTGGCGGTATGATGGATCAGGATGGTACTATCATCGGTTCTAACTTCAAGCGTTTGAACGTACGTGCCAATCTGGACGCTCAACTGAAGAAATGGTTCAAGATAGGTATGAATACTACATACACAAGAACCAAGGAGCGCCTGCTCCATGCTGATGGTACAGAAGGTGTTATTACATACGCATTGACCACACCACCAGATATTGCCATCTACGATGTAGACGGAAACTACACATCTGTAGTACGTGACGGCTGGTCTTCACCAAACCCTATTGCACAGGCATTGAGCAAGGATATCACCATGAAGCGCAACAAGCTGACCGGTAACATTTTTGCAGACATTACTCCTATAAAGAACCTCACCTGGCATACAGAGTTGGGTTACGACTTGTCATGGAGTGATGCAGAGGTCTTTACACCTACTATGCACTTAGGCAACTGGAACCAGGACACAAACTTTGCAAGCTGGCAGAAGAATACAAGCAAGTATTGGCAGTTTAAGAACTATATTACTTATAATGGAAGTATCAAAAAGCATTCTTTCACAGCCATGCTGGGTCAGGAAGCTTGGCGCAGTGACTGGGATTATACCTATCAGGCAAACGCTAATTTGCCAAACAATACAATCCATTTGCCATCTTTGGGTTCCAGCACTCCTAGTATCAAGTCTGGTTTCGGTGTTACAACCATGTCATCATTCTTTACACGTGAGACATACAACTACGATGACCGTTATTTAGCAACATATACATTCCGTCGTGACGGAAGTTCTAACTTCGGTCCTGAAAACCGTTGGGCTTCATTCCACTCATTTGCAGCAAGCTGGCGTTTCTCTAACGAGAAGTTTATCAAGAGCATCGCAGGTAAATGGTTGAGCAATGGTAAGATTCGTATTGGCTGGGGGCAGACTGGTAATGCCAATATCGGTGCTTACAAATGGGGTACTACCGTAACCAAGTTCCTTGTTGGTCAAACAAGCGTAGCATACCGTCCTACCAATATTCCAAACACTTCTATCAAGTGGGAAACTCAGGAACAGACCAATATCGGTCTCGATCTTGGACTCTTCAATGATAAGATTGGTTTCACTCTCGACTGGTACAACAAGGTTTCCAACGATATGCTGATGCCTTTACAGTTGCCTTCATATATGGGTACTCAAGGCAATGGTTCTTCACGTCTTAATGCACCTTGGGGTAACTACGGTAAGATCAAGAACACCGGTTTCGAGTTGGCAGTAAACGCTCATCCTATTGCTAACAAGAACTTCTCTTGGGATACAGAGTTCAACATTTCTTGGAACAAGAACAAACTGGTAGGTCTCAGCGGCACAACCAATGCCAACATCATTGGCTATGGCCAGTGGAACGACGTGGTCTGTGTTAGTAACATCGGCAAACCTCTCTATCAATTCTGGGGATATCAGACCGATGGCGTATACAAGGATTTTGAAGATATCAAAAACTCTCCTAAGCCTAAGAGCTACAAGGAAGGAGCCCTGAATAAGGGAACAACCGTATGGCCAGGCGATATCAAGTTTAAGGATATTTCAGGTCCTGACGGAAAGCCTGATGGAGTTATCGACGATTACGACAAGACTTACATCGGTAATCCACAGCCTAAATATACATTTGGTTGGACCAACACATTCCGTTATAAGGACTTCGACCTGACATTGTTCGTCAGCGGTTCTGTAGGAAACAAGGTTATGAACTACCTGAATATCAGCATGAGCAAGATGAACAATGCCTGGGTAAACCAGAGTGCAAGTGTCAAGAATCATGCCGTACTGGCTCCAATTGATCCGAACAAGGACTACAGTAATGGTTATAAAGGCAACAATGCCTATACCGTATACAACTGGTATGATGACGTAGACAACATTTATGTAGTAAACGCAGGAACCAACATTCCACGTCTTGCTATCGGTGACCCAGCCGGAAACTCTAGCGTTATCAGTGACAGATATGTTGAAGATGGATCATACTTGAGAATGAAGAATATCACTTTAGGTTATACATTGCCTAAAAAGTATGCAAGATACCTTCATATTGAGAGTTTGAGAGTATATGCAAATATACAGAACCTCTTCACTATTACCGGTTACGACGGTTATGATCCAGAAGTTGGTGCAAGTACATCCGATTCACAGGGATACAGCTTCGGTGTAGATAACGGACGTTATCCTTCACCAACGGTATATTCTTTCGGTATCAACCTTGCTTTCTAATTAAATAACAAAAGAATAAACAATTATGAAAAAATACAATATATATAAAACGGCCGTTTGCGCATTCGTCTTGGGTCTCAGCTTGTCTTCTTGCGGGGACTTTCTGGATCAGCCAGACAATTCCAACTACAATGCAGACACGTTCTATAATGGTGATGCAGAGTGCTATCAAGGCGCCAATTCTCTGTACAGTATGCCATGGTATGATTTCCAAAGAGGTTTCTTCAAAGTTGGTGAAGTAATGTCAGGAAACTATTATTGGTGGGGAAGTGAAGATACTCAATACTGGAACTGTAACGTATCTGCCAACAATGCCAACCTGAAAGATATGTCTTATTCACTTTGGACAGTAAATGCCTACGCTAACACCATTTATGATAAACTGAAAGGTGCCAGCGCAAGCGCAAGCGTAAAGAGTGCATGTATGGGAGAATGCCTGACATGGAAAGCTATGGCATACTTCTATCTTGTACGTACATTCGGTGCTGTGCCAATCATCCATAACAACACAGACATTATCGGTGCCGGTACATACAATGACCAGTATAAGGCCAACATAGAGGATGTATACGATTACATCATCATGACCTTGAAAAAAGCCATTGAACTGTTACCGGAAAAAGATCCTACAGGTCTTGGACGTATTGATAAATACAGCGCAGAAGGCTTGCTTGCCAAGGTTTACCTGACAAAGTCTGGTTTCGATCCAGCAACTACAACTTACGAACAGGGAAGTGTGGCATACATCAAGACCACCAATCACCAGCGCAATCAGGAAGATCTTGACAACGCTGCAAAATATGCAAAGGACGTGATTGACAACAGTGGAAGAAGTCTTGAATCTGCAGCTAATTTCCCAGCAATGTTCTATGGTGCATACAAAGGTCCAGAATCACTCATCGCATGGCACTGGCGTGCCACACGTGACCCTTGGACATCTCAAAACTCACTTCAAAGTGACCTCGCTATTACGGGTTTCGATGAAACAGGTAACAACTGGGGAGGATGGGCTGGTCCATCAGTAGACCTGATAGAAGCTTTCGGAGATAATCCAACAAGCCAGACTAGAAACAACACCGACATCCGCCGTAAGGCTACCATGATGATGGCTGGTGATAAATACGACTATTTCTACACAGACTGTGGCGGTTTCGATTTCCTGAAGCACGTATATAAAGGATACGAGAAGCACCCAGGCAACGGAGAACTCCAGAGTCCAACAGGAGCACAATGTGTCAAGCATCTTGTTGGTGATAAAGCCGACCATAACTTGCATATAGGCTGCGACTTTGATGTGATGGCTTATGGTAACTATACTCAGCTGTTACGTCTTGCAGATGTTTATCTCATCTATGCAGAAGCCAAGATTGGCAATGCAGGCTCAACAACAGATGCATCTGCCATTGATGCATTCTACAAAGTTCGCAACCGTGCGGTATCTACATACGAACGCCCAACATCTATCAGTTTCGAAGATGTATGGAAGGAGCGCAGATTGGAGTTAGCACTTGAGGGCGATCGCTGGTATGATTACGTACGCAGGTTCTACTTCGATCCTGATGCAACAATTGCTGAGTTGAACGCACAGAAGAGAAATGAGTATTATGGTCTGAATGCGCTCTATGAGACATGGTACAACAAGGGTAGCTATGATGGTCCTTGGAACTTGAACAGCGATGTAAGATACAATGATGATCCTGGTAAGCATCAGAACGTTCAGGTGAGCAGTTTTACCATCCCATTCCCTACAGAAGATGCAACCATGAACCCTCATTTGCTGGAGGCACCACAGCATGTTGACATTTCTCAGTTTACTTATTAATATAAGAAACCTCAAAAACAGAACAATTATGAAGCTAAATAATAAAATATTAAGTGTCATGCTTCTTGGAGCTACAGCATTTACAGGACTCAGCATTACAAGTTGTGTGGATGAGCCTGACAAATATGAAATAGCTGGTGGAACTCCTTCTATTGATTACGTTCGCCTGTGCGATGTAACCAAGAAAGATTCCATGTTAACTGGAGCATACATGGGTACAAGTATCTGTCTGGTCGGTAACAACTTGAGAAGTATAACAAAAATGCTCTTCAACGATCAGCAGGCTATTTTGAATACAAGTATGATTACAGACCATACCTTGATTGTAGATGTACCAAAGACTCTTACTGACAATCCTACCAATAAGATCTACATGTACAACAAGGATGGTGAGTGTACTGAATATGACTTCAAGACGCTCGTACCAGAACCGGTGGTAACATCATTGAGCAATGAGTTTGCAAAAGATGGCGAAACAGTAACCCTGAAAGGCGACTACCTGCTGGATTACGAGAATGCTCATCTTAAAATCACATTCCCAGGCAACGTAGATGTTACAGATTTCAAGAGCATTTCCAAGAGTGCCGTTACTTTTGTGGTACCAGAAGGTGCACAGAAAGGATTTGTCACAGTAGAAAGCATGTATGGAAAAGGTAAGTCTAAGTTCTATTTCCGTGACGACCGCTGCATACTCTTCGACTGGGATAATGACGGAGATGACGCAATAGCAACAGGTCATGGCTGGCGTGATGGAATTCAAAATGGTAACCGTATGAGGAATGATGTTGAAGGAGTTCAGCCTCTTGACGGAAATTACTACTACTTAGGAGGCAAGACCGTTAATTTCGATTCATGGGCTGAAGATGAATACTCATTCAACTACTGGCCAGAGCCGGCTGCAGGTTATCCTGAGTTGAACTCGCTGATGAAATGGGATGATGTTGACAACATACAAGTGAAGTTTGAGGTTAACATTCCTAATGATTGGACAGGCTTGTCATTACAGGTATATTTTACCGGTAACGACCAGGTAACATACTCAACAGGCAACAACAACTATCTTGCAGATGACAAGCTTCCACGTGCACTTTGGACTCCATGGTATGGAGCAACAAACAACACATTCAGCACTTCAGGAAACTGGCAGACTGTTTCTATTCCATTATCAGAATTTGCATACGACAGATATGGAAACAAATTGGGTGGTTTGAAGTTTGAGAATCTCACAGGTATGACCATGTTCCTCTATACAGGACCATACAAAGAGGCTACTGTAGAATGCTCACCAACAATTTGCGTTGATAACATTCGTGTTTGCCCTATCAATGAATAAAATTTGCTGATGCTGGCAGCCATCCAACTGCCAGCACTGCAAACAAACAAAAACAATAAACGTCAATCATTATGAAAAGACATAATAAATCTTTCCTCTGGTTGGTTCTGCTACTGATATGCAGTACATTTGCGTTCACATCATGCGACCGTGATGACTTGAACACCGACCAGTATGGCAATGAAATATCTGTATTATCATACGGTCCAAACCCTGTACTCCGTGGGGGTGTCCTTACTTTCAAGGGAGCCAATCTTGACCAAATTACAGAAATAGATCTTCCTGGTGCAGAAGCTATTACCAGCATTAATGTTGTTACATCAGGAAAAAACTCAGAAATCAATATTGAAGTTCCTGCAGAAAAATGTGAACCAGGTATTGTTACATTGAAGACCGCCAAGAATGGTGAAATCAAGACACTTACCCCAATCACATACATTGAGAATTTGAAATTCACAGGTTTCTACGTAGGTGAAAACAAGGAAAACCTGGTAGGTAATGTTGGAGACGTCCTCACTATTGAAGGCGATTATCTCAACAATATTACATCTGTCATTTTTGCCAATGGCGCAACTATGGATGCCGAGAATTTTAAATCTCAGACCCGCTATCAGATTCAGCTGGTAATCCCAGCAGAAGCAGGAGAAGGCAGATTCCAGATTAGCGATGGAAACAACTATATGTATTCTGAAGGTGCTTTAAGTATCAATGCTCCTGAAATCGATGCAAACAATGCTATCGGTAAGTCTCTCATCAAGGCTGGTGAAACAGAGGTCCTCAGAGGTACTTCACTTGATCAGATTGCAAGCATTGAGTTGAATGGTGCAACCGTAGAAGCAGCTGACTTCAAGTCACAAACAGCTTCTGAGATTACCTTCATTATCTCTTCTAAGGTAGCAGACGGTGAAATTACAGCTGTAACAAAAAGCGGTATAAGAATTCCTTTCGGTGAGATTACAACCGTTGTTCCTAGCCAACTCGTTGCAACTCCTTCCCCTATCAAGAATGGTAAAGAGATAACAATCAGCGGTAAGGATATGGATCTGATTACAGGCATCGCATTCCCTAACGCCAAGGAATCTAAGCTTAACAAGGTTGAGACAACAAAGGTTACTTCTACAGTACCAGAGGATGCACAGGAAGGCGACATCACTTTGAGTCTTGATAATGGTAAGACTGTAACAGTAGCCTATAAATTGGTTAAGCCAACCGTTACCGCTTGCGCTCCTGCAGCCATCACAGCTGGCGAGAAGACCATCATCAAAGGTACAGATCTCGACCTCGTGAAGAGCATCACCTTCCCTGGCGATGTAGACATGACAGTAGATGATTTCAAGGGTACAGCCAATGCTATCGCAGTAACAGTTCCTGCAGCCTGCGCCGGTTCAGGCTTCAAGCTCAACCTGAAGAATGGTACTACTGTCAACATCGATAGTCAATTGAGCATTAAGGCAGCAACAGATCCAGCTATTGCATCTGTTACACCAGGTGAGGCTATCGCAGGTTCAACCATCACCATCACTGGCAAGAACTTCCAGAACATCCAGAACCTCTACATCGGTTCTTACAAGGTAAACCGCTATACATCTCGCACCAACACAGAGATTGTCTGCCAGGTTCCTGCCACAGCAGAAGTAGGTACATACAAGATCGTGATGGAAGACCCAGACGGCAACAAGATTGAGGGTCCCGAGTTCAAGGTGGTTCCTGCAGAGAAAGACATAGCTGACTTTGCCAAAAATGAAGCTGGCACAGCCATTACCTATCCATTTGTGTTCAGTTGGGGCGATGGTACGGGTAAATTCCGTCTCAACAAAGCAGATCTTATTAAACTTGGCGTAAAGAAGGGTTCTAAGTTGATAATTTATAAGGATGCAAGTGTTACAGGACAAGTTCAAATCAATGACGCAAATTGGGCTGGTCTTTATACAATTGCAGACTGGAACGGAACAGAAGCTCAGCTTGTACAAGAATTTGATGACAAAATGATGAATGCCATCAACAATGTTTCTGACGGTTGGAGCGACACTGCATTCATTATCCAAGGTGACTTAGGGAAAGCAAACAAGATTGTTATCCTCCCATAAGTGATATTTAACATAAAAAACGCATTTATGTGAAATATAATTCGTAAATTTGTGGCGTAGTTAGATCAACTGCGCCACATTTTTAATTAAAACCAAAACATCAACCCGATATGAAGAAAATAGCATTATCCTTACTGATAGCTCTGAGCTGCATCTCAGCCAAAGCTGCCGACGGCAAGTCGCTGTTTGTATCATTCAACGATGGTAGCAAGATAGAGTTTGCACTGAGCACGCTACCGGAAGTGTCCTTCGGAGATGATAAGATGACTGTAACATCTACAGCTACTGCTGCCAGCTATGAACTATGGAAGGTTTCCACCTTCACTTATGGTACAACGACAGGCATCAAGCAGGTAGAAACCAACAACAAGTTTGCCTTCGAAGGTGACCGTATCATCGTGGATGGTACCAACAACAAGGTAAGCGCCTTCGCACTGGATGGGAAGAACATCAAACTCTCTCCTATCACAGCTGGCGACAAGACCATCATCAATCTCAGTGAATTGACACATGGGGTCTATATTATCAAAATCAATAACAAATCCATAAAAGTAGCAAGACAATGAAAAAACTATTACTCTCACTCCTAGCAGTAATGATTTCATTCACTGCCTTGGCACAAACGAAAGGAGACAAGCTGACCATCAACCTAAAGAATGGTACATCACAAGTCTGGGATCTGACAGCAGACGGACAGGCTCCAGTTTCTAAAATCACACACTCTGCAGATGGTAAAGTGGGATTCGTGATGACGGGTCTGGAAGACTATGGTGCTTTCGAAACCTACGACATCAACGACATCAACAACATCTCCTTCTCTATCTATCACGAAAGCGAAGTAGGCAATGTGAATCTCGCCGACCCTTCAGCTACAGAAAAGACCAAGCGTCTCTACAAATATCTGCAGCTGAATTATGGCAGCAAGACCATCTCTTCGGTCATCGCCAACGTCAATTGGAACACCCAGGAGGCTGACAAGATCTATAAGGCAACAGGCAAATACCCTGCCATGAACTGCTATGATTTTATCCATATCTATGTTCCTAAGCAGGGTTCCAACGGCTGGATCAACTACAACGACATCACTCCTGTCACCAACTGGGCAGACCAGGGCGGACTGGTATCGCTGATGTGGCACTTCAACGTGCCTAAGACAGAAAGCACCACTCTGGGAACAGATGGAAGCGGTGTGACCTGCACCCCATCCGAAACCACCTTCAAGGCAGCCAACGTATTTACTGCTGGCTCTTGGGAGAACAAATGGTTCTATCAGGAGATGGACAAGGTGGTGGAAGTTCTGCAGAAGTTGCAGGATGCAGGCGTTGTTGCCATTTGGCGACCATTCCACGAAGCTGCCGGTAATGCCTGTCTGAAATCAGGTGCCAGCTGGGGTAAGTCCTGGTTCTGGTGGGGATATAATGGTGCCGAAACTTACAAAAAGCTTTGGCAGACCATGTTTGATTACTTCCAGAACAAGGGAATCCACAACCTGATTTGGGCTTGGACCACACAGAATTACAATGGCGATGCAAATACCTATAACAATGATGCCGACTGGTATCCTGGCGACAAGTATGTAGATATCATCGGTCGCGACCTCTACGGTTATGATGCTGCCAAGCAGGCTCAGGAGTTCAAGGAGATTCAGGCACGCTATCCTGGTAAACTCATCGCTCTGGCTGAGTGCGGAACTGATGCCAACAACAATACAGCTACAGCAGGTATTGACGAAGCTTGGAACGCTGGCGCGAAATGGAGTTTCTTCATGCCTTGGTATGGAAGCAACATGCCATCCAACGACTGGTGGAAGGCAGCATTGAGCAGCAAGAACGTGATTACCCGTGACCAGGTGAACCTGAATGCCAACTACGTAGAGGAAAGCGCAGTAGATGCTGTGAAGAACATGGGCATCGGTACCAATTTCGGCAACTGCACAGATGTGGTAGCCATGTGGATGAACATGAACAGCAATTCTGTTACTGATTTCGAGAAAGCTTGGGGACAGGAGCCAACGACCAAACCGATGGTAGATTTCCTGAAGAAGAACGGTTTTAATTCCGTCCGCATCCCCGTTACCTGGTTCCAGCACATGAAGGCAGACGGAACCGTGGATGAAGCCTGGATGAACAGAATACAGGAAATCGTTGATTACGTCATTGATAACGGAATGTACTGCATCCTGAATGTTCACCATGATACAGGTGCAGACGATAAGGATGTGAAGCACTGGATCAAGGCTGATGAAGCCAACTATAAGGAGAACAAGGAGAAGTTTGAATATCTCTGGACCCAGATTGCCACCCGTTTCAAGAACTACGACCATCATCTGGTGTTCGAAGGTTACAACGAGATGCTTGATGCAGACAACACCTGGAATGCGCCAAAGAATGCTAGCAGCTATAAGGGTTTGAACGGATATGCCCAGAGTTTCGTGAATGCAGTACGTGCTACCGGTGGCAACAACGAGACCCGCAACCTCATCGTCAATACCTATGCAGCAGCTAACGGAGACGAGGTTTTGAACAACCTCACTATCCCTACCGACAAGGTAGAGGGGCATATCGCCGTAGAAGTTCACACCTATGCTCCATGGGATTGGTTTGCCAAAGGCAAGTGGGATGCTTCCTGCAGCAAGGAAATCGCTGATATGTTCACCCGCCTGAACAAGAAGTTCATCAGCAAGGGCATTCCTTGCATCATCGGTGAATACGGTACTCACGGAAGCAAGAGTGTCAGCAAAAACAGTTCTGCCAGCGAGATTCAGGCTGCTGCCGACCAGGCTGCCGACATAGTGAAGCAGGCAAAGACATACGGCGTAGCGACCTTCTACTGGATGAGCATCTTCAGCGAAAAAGACAGAACGGTTCCTCAGTGGACACTCCCTACAGTAGTGGAAGCTATGAAAAAGGCTTATAATGAATAACAAATTATGAGAATCAAATATATTATATTGATGTTCGCGGCCCTCATGGCTTTCTCATCCTGCGGTGAGAAGAAAAAGAAATCGTATGATGAGATTGCCATGAGCGGTCTCACAACCCGCACAGAGAATCTGAAAACCAACATCAAGGCGTATGCCAACAAAGGTACGCTGATAGGCCAGATGTATGGAACCTTAACCGGAATAGGCTGGAATCGCTGGCAAAGTGACAGCGACCGATGCGACTTGAAAACTCTCTGCGGTTACAGACCGGCTGCAAATGGATATGAGTTGGCTGGCATTGAAAATGGAAAATCACAGAACATAGACGGTGTTCCGTTCAAGGCTATCCGGGAAGATGTGCTGAAACACTTTCGTAAGGGAGGCTTACTCATCATGAACTGGACAATGCCTGATTATAACGGCAATAATGATATGCTGGAGGAATATACCAAACAGGTTGCCAAATATCTTGATACACTGCAAGATGGTTATGGTATCAAAGCACCTGTAGTACTCAATCTTCTTCCTGTAGACGGTAAGACATGGTACTGTAAACTCAGCAAAGACGACTATATCAGTCTTTACAAGAAGATACAGGATCTCTTGGATGACGAGAATGTAACGAATGTAGTTTATAGTTATTCTGAAACCTACCAGCCGGGCAAGAATCTGATGGATCGCTATCCGGACAACAAGATTGATGTGATCAACGTGACATATCTGCAAAGCAAAAATGCCATCGACCTCCCACTCTACCAGAAGAGCATCAAGGAGATTGTGAAGCAGGCTCTGCCTTTTGCCCAAGACCACAACAATGCCTTCGGACTGACAACAGGAGTAGAATCTATTGGTGATTCCAGTATTTTTTCAGAGACATTGCTTACAGTACTCAAGCAGCATCACATAGCTTACCTGATGTTTGGCAGAAACCAAGGAGAACCGATTGAGGAGCATTACTATACTCCATATCCTGGTGTATCGAACAAGAAGACTCATGGGTTCATGGAAATGATAAATGATGAAGTTTGTGTTTTCCTGGAAAAGCTAAACGGACTATATCTTGAACATTAATCAATGTTCGAAACGGATAAAATCAAAAAGAGAGGGCATTCACATACCCTCTCTTTTCTTTTCAACAAACTAAAAATATAACTCTATACTATTTCTGAACATACTTTTTACCATTCTTGATTACTACACCCTTATAAGATGCATTAACCTGCTGACCAGCGAGGTTGTAAACCGGAGCATTCTTAGCAGCTGGAGCTACAAGCGCATTTGATATATTAGCTGGAGTATTGTCTACCAATAATACATAAGCGTGAACTAACTTGCAATTATTATAGATATTGAAAGTTACACCACCCTTATGAGATTCACCATCAACATAAGCATCTGTACCATTTTTGGCAGCCTTCTTGAAATCACCAACAGTAACAAAGATATCAAAATTCTTACCATCAGCAGCATTCAATTCATAGGTTGGACTCCAATTATCAGAATTGGCAAATCCACCAATCCCCCAACCATTGCGAGATACATAAGGATCTGTCGTATTCTCGAAGCTTAGTTTCACCTTTGTATCATCAGCATATTTGTCAAATTCTGAAGCCAAAATAGTATGACCTTCAACCAATGTCAATTCAACCTCAGTATGCTTAACCGCATTTTGGAAATAAGCACTCTTGAAAGTGACTGTCTTAGGAGCATCATCTGCACACTGCAAATAAATCTGGCGAACAACGTTCTTATGGTCTGCATTCAGTGGAACAGTAATTTTATTGTCTGTACCCATTGCTGTTGAGCAAATTGTTTTACCATCATCACCTTTGGCATCATATTCTACAACAACCTGAACATTAACCTTATCAGAATTTTCAATCTCTAACACGAAATCATCGTAATCAGAGCAATCCTTACTGCCAAGCCACCATCCTGGGCGATAGCTCCATTTTTCGTGGAATGTAATAATTTTGGTCGTTGCATCATACCAAACAGTTTCACCATCCTTCACATTGTTGCTTGGCTCTCCAATATCAAGAGTAGCTGCGTTAGCAAACATAGCAAATAATACGCCACACACTAGAGTAAATAACTTTTTCATAAGCTTTATATATTTTATAGGTTTAAATATTGTTTTTAGAATCAACACGTTTATTGGTTCTTTTCGTGGCAAATATACGACAAAAGTAGCGAAATACATGATATTATCTTGCTCATTATCAATACTATTCTTTCTACATGCCATTTTTTTTTTAGAATTTGATGCAATTTATCTAAACTAAACTTTCGCATGTGATTTCAGTACGGGCTGAAGGCCGTTTCTGTGTTGGCCTCATGTTTGCCTTCAACTCTGCCTTCTTCCATACTTCCGGGAAAAGTTGCTGAAAAAGTTTTATGGTTGCATGCAAGCACATGAAGAAGAATACTCAAGTGGTTCAGTCAGCTAACTCAAGTGGTTCAATCAAGCAACTCAAGTAGTTCAGTTAGCGAGTTCAGACGTCTCTGTTAGCTGATGCAGACGTCTCGATAAGCTTACAGATACGTCTCCGTTAGCCTACGCAGCCATATTCGTAACCCGATGCTGCCATATTCGTAACCCGACGCTGCCATATTCGTAACCCGACGCAGCCATATTTATAACCCGATGCAGCCGTATTTATAACCCGATGCAGCCGTATTTATAACCCGATGCAGCCGTATTCGTGAATAAGTTTTATGTAATCATCTATCATCCATCACGATTTGTACTCCTAAGCTTCTTAACATACTAATATACAGACGCTTAAATAGCGTGACGGATACTTCGAAAACGGAAATATCCATCACGCTATCCATCACGATTTGGGGTTATCCCTCACAATATTCTCACTACACATTACCAGATACTGCATATCATTGTTGAAACACTTGCGATAGTTCAAATGAGGCTCACTTGAATCTGGACAGGATGTATCCGAAATTACATCGCGACGTATCTGGCGCTGCGTCGTGACGCGTCTGTTATCACGTCGGGACGTACCAGATGCTACGTCGGGACGCAATTTCGGGAACAGCATTGGAGATTATACGGGAAAAATAGCATCAAAAACAATAGGCATTGAACCGAAAAAACACCTAAGTATCGCTATTTTTATGGCAATATATGGCAGATTATGGCAATTAAAAAGCTATTGCAATATCGGTATCAACTAACAATCAGGCTGTTACCAGCTTATATGGCAATATGGCAATTCTTTTACGAAAAAAAATCCTACAGAAGTCTTTCACCACAAGAAAACAAGTTAGAAATAGCATAAAGAGGATTGACTAATATCTTCTTCCCTTTGGGGCTGACAAACTCCCCAAAATTCTCCAAAGAACAGCGAATGGCATACTTAATATGCTCTTTTTCCATAAAAACATAAAGACTCGCCATCGAACCTCGTAAACCAGACTTCACTTCCATCGGAACAATGTCAATGCCACGAGACAAGACATAATCAACCTCCGAAACGGTTCCACGAGTCAAGTTTTGCCAATAGTATAAGTCATGGCGCTCATTAGGCGACATATACTTTAGTAATTCCAATCCTGCCACCATCTCCGTCAAACTACCCTTATCAACTAAGTCTGCAGCATTGTCAACCAATAGTTCTTTCACTATAGAATTAGTAGAGTCTCCTATTCCTAACAGATTGAGGAGAAAGCCATGATCTATCAGATTATACTTCACAAACTTCGGATTAATCTCTGCACCAAGCGGAATGCCATTTGCCGCAGTATGCCATACAGGTATAATGATACCAGCATCTCTAAGCATCTCCAAAGCATTCTTGACTTGCGCAGTCGTATATCCCCCTTCCACTTGGCTAAACACGAATTTACTCCCCACTTGATGAGCCACACTAAACAATGTTTGACGCAGCAAAACAGGATTGACCTTTGCTTTATATTTCACGAAATCATCTATATAAGTTTGCTTCAACTCACTAAGCACAGAGTCTACTTCCAAATAACTATTCGTATCAACGTACTTAGCCACAGCAGCAGGCATACCACCTATAAGCAAGAATGAACGAAACCTCTCCACTAATCGCTCATAGAAGACATTCATCAATGGCTTTTGAGAGGTTGCATTCCGTTTCATACTTACCAATCCATCATCACCTAAAGCATAAAGGAATTCATCAAAAGACATCGGATATACAAACATCGAGCGGATACGCCCTACTCCATAAGCACCTAAATCCTTCAATGCAAATTCCAACAGCGATCCAGCCGCCACTACATGAAGTTCAGGATAATCTTCCTTGAAAAACCACAAGCTATGGATGGCATTAGGGCATGCCTGTATCTCATCTAAGAACAACAAGGTTTTGCCAGGAATAACGGGAACTTTGAAATATGCCGACAATTGCTCCGAAATAAACTTCACGTTTAAATCTCCATCAAAGAATTCCTTGACAGTCTTATCACGCTCAAAGTTAACTTCCAAGAAATAAGGAAAGGACTCTCCCAAGTGTCTAATGGCACTTGACTTACCTACCTGCCTTGCTCCTCTCACAAGCAATGGTTTATGCTCTACAGAACTTTTCCACGCTTCAAACTCTTTATCTATTTGTCTTTTCAGATACTTCATATCTCTATATTATTGATTTTCAATGCAAAGATAATGCAAACGAGCGCAATGAAAGCTTGCTTTCTGATTGCCGAGTGCAGCTTATCTTATGCAAAGATAGCACTTTTATCTGAATAAAAGCCAATCAATTAAGCTTTTTTATAAAAAAGTCAGAGGTTATTTGATGCTAAATTATAAAAAAGTCAGAGGTTTTTTGATTTTAAATTATAAAAAAGTCAGAGGTTTTTGTCTTATACTTGTAGCAGTTCCCCAAAGTGGACACAAAAAATGATTATTAATTATTTATATTTTTAAAAGTACACATATCTATCAAATTTCGTTCCTTTTCATTTGCAAAAGTAGACAATCTCATCCATATTTGCAAGTTTTTCTTTATAAAAGTGAACATTATTCTTTATTTTTCTCATTTCCAGCCATTTTCTTCCGTTCTGTGATGAACTTCGGTGTTGCATTAGCCTCTCGCTTCCCAAAAGTGTCCTTTCTTGGAAGCTCCCCTTTATAAAACCTCTTCCTGTAATTATTTGGCGTATCATAGCCGATAGCATAACATGGTCTTTTCTCATTGTAATAATCCACGTATGCGTCCAAGGCCTCCTCGAACTCCTCTCTTGAATTACATGTCTCAATCTTGAAGTCTATGAACAATTCCTCTTTTATCCATCCGTTGAGGGATTCGTTCACAGGGTTGTCTGTAGGCTTTCCTGCCCTGGACATAGACCTCACAATCAAGGTGTCCTTTATCAGCTCATTATAGGCGAGCGAAGCATACACGCTACCTTGGTCCGTATGAAGAACAGTTGGCTCATCTGTGCCCTTCAACAGGTTGATGACATCATTTAGCCCATCAATGTACTGGTCTCTATGTCCACGTCTCTCAGCCACATGCCACGTTAGGATTTCTTTCGTAAAGACATCGAAATACATGGTCAACTCAAAGAAGAACCAAGAGTATTTGATGACTGTCATGTCAGAGACGATAACTTGTCGAGGTCTGTCTACCGTGTCCCACGTGGAATAAATGAGGTTGGGGTACTTATCCTTTACCTTACGTGGTTTGTAATGTATCTTGTGTCTCGTTTGTGACTGAATACCAAGATATTGGAAGCATTTATAAGAGAAATTGTCGCTGATACTCAACTGTAAATTGATTCTTATGTACGCTGCCACCCACCTGTAGCCATGTGTAGGGTGTTCCGAGTGTATGTCCTCAACCACACCCACCATGAACTCACGATTGATCTCACGGGATGAAGGCTCTCTTCTAAGCCACTTGTAATACCCCGACCGACTTACTCCCATCATCTTGCAGATATCCTTGACAGGATACTCGTGCGATAGCATGTCCACTATTTTGAACTCTTCATTTTTAAACGAACATACTCCGTTTGCCCATCCTCGTTCTGCCTCACCAGATATTTTTTTTTGAGCCGTTCATTCTCAATACGCAAGCGTAGGATTTCTCGCTTATACCCCTCCTTGGTTTTGTCAATGCCCTCAGGAAGTATGTTCCCAATCTCAGCATCAGCACGAGCCAACCCCTCTATGCCTGCTTCTTCATATTGCTTCAGCCACTTCTTAAAAGAAGTTTCCGAGACATTGTTTGCCCTGCAGAAATCACTGAGCTTAACTTTGGAGTTTCCCTTGAACTTACGAATCAAGAACTCCTTTTCCAATGGATTTAAATGCTTTGCCATAAAAAGTTTCCTTTCTGGTGAATACTTGACGATAAGATAACCGTGCTTCGGCAAGTTGTGTGCCCTTACGTTCGGGCTACGCCCTCTCTACAGGGCACACAACTCTATCTGCTTGCAAAGGTAATCATTTTCCATCAGTTTTCCACCTTTCTGTGTCTACTTTTTGAGGGGCAGCATACTTGTCTTATACGTGAAAAAGTTGTGTCTTATACGTGAAAAAGTTGTCACCTTTAGGATGGTTAAACTAAATTTGTTACTATCTATTTTTTGTATCACTAAATGAGTTACGCATTTTTAATTTTATCACTATATGGGTTGTCAGCGAATACCCATTATACCTAACTAGGTTACTCTTTTTAAGGAGCTATCCCTAGAAAGGTTACGGTGATGATATTCTTTCAAATGCAAAGATACACATTTTCAACTAATTAGAAGAATTTTCCCAAGGATTTTTCCACATTTTCTGCTGTGGCCCCACTTGAGTATGTGCAACTGATGGTGTTTGATTACCGATACTCATATGCGGTCTTTCGTCGTTATAAAACGCAATAATCCTGGTCAGTTCCTTCTTACATACTTTACGAGTAGGAATTGTCATTCTATAAAGCCATTCTGTTTTTAAAATGCCGTTTGCACGTTCTGCTATAGCATTCTCCAAAGGATCTCCTGTTTGAGTCATACTTATTTGTGAGCCATGACTTTTTAGGATAGATACATAATTCTGACTGCAATACTGGCTTCCTCTGTCAGAGTGATGAATGAGTCCTTTTGCAGTTTCTTCATCAATGCTTTTATATGCCATTTTAAGCGCTTCTAATGGATATACAGTTTCTAATGTTGGACCAACAGCCCATCCAACGATTTTATGGGAATACAGATCTGTTATAAGCGAGAGATAGCACACACCTTCATTGGTTTCAACATAGGTGATGTCACTTGCCCAAATCTGGTTCGGATGGGTAGGAACTACTCCCTTAATCAGGTTTGGATATTTGCGATAATTATGGTCGGAATCTGTTG
Source organism: Segatella copri (assembly GCF_015074785.1). Taxonomy (NCBI): domain Bacteria; kingdom Pseudomonadati; phylum Bacteroidota; class Bacteroidia; order Bacteroidales; family Prevotellaceae; genus Segatella; species Segatella copri. The sequence goes on along the minus strand of NZ_CP042464.1, from coordinate 375,262 downwards.
TCTTATAGCGCCTACGGCGCTTTATACGTACCATGAGTCCATGCTTACGCAGCATCTCAATAAATGCGTCACGACCAGGGAAGCAGCCAGTATCCTCAAACATCTGTTTCAATATGGCATGCAACTTTGCAGCTCCTAAGCCAGGATTCGACTTACGATACTCACGTGCCTTTTCAATGATGATAGACTCAATGGCCTCTTCAGCAAAGCCGTCAGAGACATTGCGCTTATTATATGCTTGCCGGGTGAAACCAAACAGCCCGCATAGAGTGCCTAAACCTTGGCTCTGGCACTCTGTGCGGAGCAAGCTTACTGTTTGGTACCAGATTTTTTTCTCACAGGAATATTGAAGGTTTCTTCTGCGAGGTCAATCATGGTGGAGAATGCCTTAGAGCGAAGCTTCTCTAACTCCAAAGCCTTGCGGAGACGCTTAATCTCTGCATCTTTCTCTTTCAACTGTTCATTTGTTGTCTTTGCCATATCGTCACGGTTTTGGTCTTCTGGCGGCAAAGATAACAAATCTTTTTCATTTAAGAACTTATCCATCCAAGAAAATAGCACTGTACGACTGCTTATATAGTATTTCTTGATGATTTCTTCTGCTGGGAGCCCACTCTCCATATACTCTCGAACTATCATGATACGATCATCATCTGTAAAAGAGTAGCTATTCAACTCTACCTCACGGGTCTCAAACCAACCTGTGTCCTCATTATACACACGTTCAATTCTTGTCTTACGTTTCATTGTCACTTCTGTTTGTTCCTAAGTGACAACCTTTTTCAGGGAAGTACAGGACACGAAAAAGCCAGAAAAAAGAGGGTGCACCATGAACTGATGGCACACCCTCCTAAAACAACTAACAATTTCACTAAACTTATAACTTACCAATCTTCTTCATTCTGTCTACCTGCGTCTTTACTACATCCAATGTAGATTTATCGGTAGAGAAAACGGAGTTCAGACCTTGCGCTTCCTGAGCAGGATCACCGGTGTAGTCATCACCTACCTGCCACTGCTCATGCTTAGGATTGGCAAAGCCGCCCCATCCCCAGAAGTTGCAACCGGCAAAGTAACCGCCGGATGCTGCATTGTCGCCAACAAGACTGAACACATACTTATAATATCCATCACGTGCTTCTGTTGTAGAAGAAGTTGAGAAAGAGAAACCATCACGAGGATAGCCGAACTCCTCCATCACCAATGGCTTCCTGATACGTCCGCATACCTCAAGATGTTCATCAATATAGTCCTTTGTGTTCTGGCAGGAGATTCCCAAATCTTCCTGCAAATGGTCTTTTCTAGCCCAACTCCAGTTGTATGGCCAAAGATGAATGTTGCAATAATCCACATTCTTGTCGGCACAGATCCGTTCCCAACAGTTCAGTTCTCCTTCACATCCCCATTTACCTTCGCTACCGATAGAAATCAGATGATTCTTATCGAGCGAACGGATCAGCTTGCTCGCTTCACCCAGCCACTTTTCGAAAGCAGGCAACTGCTCTTTGCTGAAAGCACGAGGCTCATTACCTATCTGCCATGACATGATGGCCGGGTCATCCTTATACTTCTTCTTTGTATATCTGTTGGTTCTCGTAAGTATGAATTTCACATAATCATAGAAAAGCTGATGCGCCTTTTCGCAGGATGCATATTTGGCGACGAAGTTCATGAAGGCAGGATATCCATCTTCGTTAGGACGGGGAGCCTGACCCAAACCAGCCTGCTCCAGGTAATAGCCATAACCGCCACTCCATTCCCAGGAATTGTTCAGGTAGAGCACGGCCAGCATCTTGCGTTTGCCCATCTCCATCAGAAGATAGTCAAGACCTGCAAGAATCGTATCGTTATAAACGCCCGGAGCTTCCTGCAGCGTCGGCTCAACTTTGGTCTTCACTCCTCGCTTTCCATCAGAGCCCACCAGGATGCGGAGATTATCAATGCCCATCTCCTTCATCTTATCGAGTTCCCTACAGAGACGCTCACGGTTGCCACCCTGTCCTTCTGAACCGAGGATTGCACCATACCAGAAATTGGTACCTACATAATAATAAGGTTTACCATCACGAACGAAATGTCCGTCCTTTACCTGCACAAAGTTTGACTTCGCTGAGATATTGCATGTAGCCAATGCCATCATCAATAAAATAAATATCTTCTTCATTTATTATTTAAGTTTACAGTTTAAAGATTCATTTTCGGTTGCAAAGATACTAAATAAGGGCAAAAAAGCATGATACTTTTTTGCCCTTTCTACATATAAATCTAAACTATGCTTATTTATTATTGCTTTTTCTGCTTTTTTCTAAGGTTTCGGATAGATTTTCAGGTAATCTTCCATCCCTTCGCCTGCTCCCTGCATCACACCTTTAAATATATAGGAGTCGGAAACTACCTGTTTCTTTCTGTCGAAGATGGTCATGTGAGGAAGAGGCTGCACATTGATATCCCAGACGTATGGGATAAGTCCTGCCTTCATCATTTCGGCAGTCACAGCACCATACCATGCCATCATACTCTCATTATGCTTCTCCTGATTACCACCGAAGAGAGAGGCATCCTTACGGTTGGCACCATATTCGCCGATGACTACCGGATAGCCCTTGTCCACAAACTTCTTCTTCATCTTCATCACCTGGTTGATAATATGCTGGTAGGCATCCACGTTCTTATTATTATAAAAGATGGTGTTTACGGTTCGTCCCTGGTCATCGGCAGGCGCATGTCCTTTCCAATAAAGAGCCACCTTGCCCCAATCAGCATCCTTGTCCATCAGGGTGAAGGTATAGGGATCATAGAAATGAACCTCTGCCATCAGGCAGTTCTTCGCCTTATCCTTCAGACGGGTAATGTCATAATAATCCTTGGCAGCCAAATCAATCTCGGTCTTTGGAGTCTGTACGATGAGCACACGGCTGGCATTATTACCACCGGTAGCACGGACGGCATCGATAAACACCTGTTCGTATGCCAGGAGACGGTCGGTAAACTCCTTACTATCAGGAGCCAGCATGTCGCCTTGAACCTGCGGACTGGCGCCTCCCACTCCCGGTTCGTTGAGGGCAGCAAAGAGAACCCGCTGGTCATACGTCTTGAATTCCTTTGCTATATTCGTCCACAGCTTGCGGAACATCTCCTTATGCTCTGCCACATTCGCCCCGCTGGTAAAGGCATCATGCTCCATCCATCCGCCATCCCAGTGTTCGTTGATGATGACACAGAGACCGGCATTGAGACCATAGTTTACGATTTCCTTGATTCGTTTCATCCAGACAGGATCTATGGTCATATTCTCCTTATCCGTAAGATGCCCAGCCACCCAGGATGTAGGGATGCGAAGACTGTTGAATCCCTGCTGTTTCAAACTCCGGATATAGCTCTCAGTAGTCTTATCATTCTGCCATGAAGTTTCCGACTTCAGTCCTGCCTGATTGGTAAAGACATCGTTCCAGTCGCACGCCTCCATCGTATTACCCAGGTTGACTCCTGGAGCCATATAGTGAGCCAGTTCGGTAGCCGTGAGTTTCATTTTCGAGATACGGCCATCCACTGGTTTAACCTGTGCGCCAGCCCAAGCGAAATGAGCGGCAGCCAATATAATCATAACTATCTTCTTCATATATCAATCTAACGTATTATCGGGTTTTGAAGTTATCATGTTGCAAAGATAGCGAAAAAACTGTAGCGTGAATGTATACTTTTGATAAAAGGATAGGTATATTATGTTAGGATGTACGATATTTGCACAAAAAAGGACGCACATCAGAGAAAGATTCTCCGATATGCGTCCACACACTTTATATTAAACCTAAAGACTTAATATCTCGTTTTTTACCATGGGTATTTACCCTGGCTCGCACCCTTCATGATGGCATCGAAGATATACTGTTTCTTCACTACGCCATTGGTGCAATCAATCACGTCACCAGTCTCCCAGTAGAATGGAACACAACCATTGTCCTTGGCTACCTTGGTAACATATTCATCGAAGTAAGCCACAGACTTATCGTGCAATTCCTGATCCTCTCCTTCTCCTAAAGTACGGAAGATAGCAGCATACTCACCGATGATAACAGGGATACCCTTGTCTACGAACTTAGCCTTGATCTTAGCCATCTGAGCGTCAACCCATGCCTCGGCATAATTGTCAGGAGTATTACGGTTGCTGCCAGCAAGTTTATTATCCTTGCCCCAGTAATAGTAGCACTTAGACCATGCATCATTTCCATCCTTATCCAGCAAGCAGAACAGATATGGCTCATAGAAGTGAACCTCTACCATCAGACGGTCTGGCACCTTGTCTGTAGGGAATGTTGCCACCTCAGTCTCATCAGGGTTGTCCATATAGTTGCAGGTATTTGAGATATCAGCACCGAGTCCCTGAACAATGATGGTACGAGAAGCATTATTACCACCAGTAGCACGAACAGCATCAATCATGGTCTGCTCATATCTAACCACACGCTCCACAGCATATTTATCTTTCCACATATCAGACTTACCAGAAGTTTCGTTCATACCTGGCTCATTGCAGGCTGCAAAGAGGAGGTGCTCATCAAAGTCCTTCATGTAAGAAGCCACTTGAGTCCAGATAGCCTTCTGTCTTGCAATGATAGATGGCTCCAACAAATCATCAAAGATATGGTCTTCAAGCCAACCGCCATCTTTTTCGGTATCTCCATCCTTATCATAATGACAATTGAGGATAACATACATATCATTCTGAACACACCAGCTGATGACTTTCTTTACACGATGAAGCCAATTGGTATCAATGGTGTATGCTGGATCTGTAGAACGATGAGTAAAGTGGGCAGCCCAAGCGCAAGGAATACGGACGGTATTGAAACCAGCATTCTTCAAACTCTTGATATACTCCTCAGAAACCTTACCATTTCTCCAAGAGCCCTCACCTCCAGGTGCCTCCATCAGGTTACCCAGATTAATACCGGCATACATCATGCTTGCCAGTTCCTTGGCATTGTGAGCCATTTCTCCTTCAGGAACAACAAGAGGTTCACCAGCCTGAGTGATAGAAATCTCCTTCATATTGGTACCCTGTGTCACCTTGATGAGAAGGCTGCGTGGACTTTCGCTCTTGTTTGTTGTCACTGCGAAAGAATAGTTATATACATTTCCCTCTGCACTACCCTCTGTCAAGGTAAGCCAAGAGACATCCACTTTCTTACCGGCGTCATCCTTGTCTCTGACCACAACGAGCGGTTTACTGGATGCCGTCACCGAGAATGTTTCTGTAGCAGCTTCGTTGCTGAGGGCAAACTCAGTGCCCTCAACATGGAAGATTTCAGTAACATCATTATCGTCATCACTACATGCCGCCATCACGAAACAGAAACATAAGGCAAGCATGGTTGCAAATATCAATTTTACTTTCTTCATAATCGTATATTTTTACGTAGTACTTTATTTTTACCACTGTGGTACAGGGAAAAGACTATGGACAGTAAACTTAGCGCGCATAGACTTATTAAAGCCCAGCTCTCGCATCAAATCACCATCCTTGACACCAAATGCACAATTATCCTTTGTAGCAGCATAGCAATTAAATAATTCCAAACGATACTTAGGATTCTCATTGGCGTCAATCACCTTAGACTTATCGTAAGAAACAGCCTTACCGTCAAGATAGAACTCATCCAAAGTACTGTGTGTGCCTGGGAAGAAACCATAAAGGTCAGCAATCTCAACGAATGTCATGATAGTACCACCTTCAAAGCCCGAACCTTCATAAGTCATATCGAACTGATTGTTCTCGAGAGAGTATTGCCCCTTGTCACTCTTAACAACTTTCAAAGTAGAACCATCGTTATATCCCCACAACTGAGCTTCACCTTCACCCCAGCCACGAACGGCATTGAATGTAGGAGTGTAGACACCAGTACCATCACTAGTTGTAGAAACTACAGTGAATGTTACCTCCAAGGTTTTATTGAAGGCAAGAGCAGGCTCACCTGCTTCACCAGGACCTCCACTAGCACGGAATGGGGAATTCTGAGCAGTACCTGAACCCCAGATATTGAACAACTCTATACGATAGTTGCCGTTATCTTCGATATCACCATAATGGAACTTGTTGGCATCAAACTTCAAATCCTGTCCATCAGCCTTGATAGCATCAATGCGAACCAATGCTTTAGGGTATTTTGCAGCAAAGCCTTCCAGATCAAGGACGTAAACCTTACCATTGGTGCGGGCTTCAGTTGTTTCAAGTTTTACAGTATATTGACCAACAGCCTTTGAGCCACCAGAAACGACAGTTGAAGCGCCATCCCAGTTGCCACCATCACCCCAAGCAGTCAACTTGGCAACATAGCCATTCTTGACATCTGAGGTTACATAGTTATAAATCATCAACTGACCATCACTAGAACGGATTACACCCAACTGAAGTGCCTCGTCAGAAAGAGACATCACCTTGATCTTGGTTTCATCAGTACGGGTGATACCACCGATATACTCAACTGCATTCAGAGGGTCAATGGTCATTGTGATTGTCTTATTCTTCTCATCAACGGTAAATGTACCTTCAGAATCCTTATAAGAACCATCAGCCTGAACCTGATGAACCTTTACCTTATCATTGCCATCTTCATCCTGATAGAATGTCATTGTACCATTACAATGGCTAGGATCAGTGATAGCCCAAGACTTAATATTTGCATATTCTGCATCCCAACCGGTAGTTTCACCTACAACAGGCTGGTTATTGGTATAAGAAGCCCAACTTGCATCCTTGCCATAGAAGAATACAGGACCAACAAACTTATAATGAGATTCATCTGGTTTCAAGTCAAACTCCCAAGTATTATACAACTTCTCCTTAACAAACTTCACGTTCTTAGCCACAGATACAGGGCGGATAGCCAATGCCTGATAAACAGGAGTAGAAGTACGACGATCTGAATTACGGTCGAAGCTGTAGCCCAAAGCAAACTGTTTGTCAGCAGGATTGATAGAACCAGAGAGATAGAGACCATTGATACCCTGACCGGAAACAGTCTGCTGAGTACGAGAACCTGCCGCTGGCAAGAAGATGGAATTACCGTTAGGACCTGTAAGCTTGTAACCAGCTACACCAGCCTGTTCTACCCATTCTTTCTTACACTCATTAAACAACTCCTCAAACTCTTCCACAGTTGGCATTGTCAACCAAGAGCCATAAGCCTTATTGGCAACATCACGATCAGTCTTATAGATGTCAGCAGAAGCATAATCCTCCATTAATACGCTGGTTTTGAAGCCAGTCATATCACCAAAGCCGAAGAGACCACCAAACTCTGTTTCACTGGTAGCACCAACATTATACCTAGCCCACTTGGTAGAGAGACCAAGGTCTACAAGATCATTATCTGGATTAAAGTTAGACTCAGGAGTTGTAAACTCTCTTTCCTCACCATAGATAACACCATTACCCAAGTCGAGGTAAGCTGTATAGTGATAAGTAGTATTAGGCAACAAGCCCTCTGTCTTTACTTCATAGTTGTCGTTGATACCATCAGCCTGAATACGTACACCCTTGCGGATTTTCTCTGTCTTAGTATCAGGTGACAGGATAATACCGCTTACGGCATCAGCAGGAGCTTTCTCCAAAGAAGCCTGGAAAGTAACAGTGGTAGCTGTCAGATCTTTTACCTCACCAGTGATAGCCTTGGAATCGGTTAAGACTGCACTGGAGACAGTACCCGTATAAGTAACGTGCCCCTGCAAGGTAACGAAAGCCTGATAGTAAACCACCTGACCAGGAGTGCCAGAGATAGAAGCACTGAACTCAGAGGTGCTTTCGCCGGTTACCTTCTCAGAAAGATTGTCCTCGGCATCACCATACATGAATCCTACAGTGTAAGATCCGGACGACTGACTTTCGAGTCCCTTCACCGTACCATGGAAGATAGCGGAAGAGGCTGTAACGTCAGCAGACCCCGTAACAACGGAATTTTCATCCAGCAATGGGGTTGTGCTAGGAGAATAGTCATCGTCAGAGCATCCTGCGAAGAAGATGCTCATGACAAATGCCATTATTCCAAATAATATTTTATTCTTCATAATTGAATTCTATTAAAGTTATTGAATCGTACATGAAACAATCTCCACACCTACAGCAGAGGCATCACCATCCAATGTGCCATAACCATCCAACTGTATAGAAAGGTCGAGGCAAGTACCAGTAAAGGTAACTGTAGAACCTGACGTATTAGTCAAAGAGACAGTTGTCTCACCATTAGTATTCAGTTCAACTGCATCAGATTGTTCAAAGCGCTTTGGCTCCCAAATACCACCTATATCCTTATTATCAGTAATAAGAGCACACTTTGGAGTAGCAGACCACGTAATACCACTATTAATCTTGAAGACAACTGTGATAGTCTGCTTCTTCTTCAATTTAATTTTGCCAATCTCATCCTTGAAGATACCAGAACCAGAAGCTCCGTAATGCCAGAAGCCTAAACGGAGACAACCATTCTCGGTCCAAAGTTTGTCAGGAATCTTGGTTGCATCAATACCCACGATAGTAGGACCTGTCTGTCCACCACCAATAGCCTTATGGTTGAGGCAAGCTACGAGATAAGTATTGACATTACCGTCAGCATCTTTTGCTTCAGGAACACCAATCATCAACTGACCAGCAGCATCCTCGCCCAAGACTGTAAACTCACGAGTTCTCAACTTGATAGTACGCTTATCGCTAGAAGCTGCAATGATATTGATATACTTATTGAATACCAACTTGTTACCATCCTTGATTTCCATTCTTCCTTCGAGTTCCTGACCTTCGCAGTCTGTGCAAGAGAACTTGTAGAAATCCTGACCCGTAATCTTCTCAATAGAAAGCTGGAAGTTATCCACTACAGCATCTGCAGGCTTAGGAGCCCATGTTTCGTTATACTTATCACCAATTACAGACTTCCAACGAGCAGCATTCTGAACAGCCATCTCCTGCTTGCTAGGTACACCATTAGCATTCGATGTTTCGTAAGTAAATGGAGAATTGTTCCACCACAAGATATCGTAAGGCTTCTCAGAATCGAGAATGAATGTAGCCTTATTACCAACATAAGAAACATCATTATGTTCGATAGTGAACAAATCTGTTGCCAAGTTAGGATACTCTGGAAGTTTAGGAGATACAACATCCAAAAGTTTGTCGGCAGCAGGAATACATTTACCCTTAGTATCCAAAACTTCCTGAGAAACGAAGTTCCAGATGATATACCAGTTACCTTCAGAGTTGGTACGACGAGTAGCCAACTGAAGCATATAAGGAGTCAGTTCAACTATAGAGATATCCTGGGTATAGTTAGAACAAACTTCATCAAAGGCAACATTGTGCATAGCATAACAATCAGAGAACGAAATCTTAGGCATCGTCTTCTCCTCTAAATTCATGTTAAACTTACCAATGAGATTAGATCCGGTACTAGCTCCCTTTGTTCCTGCCTCACCACGATACATGGTAGCCACGCAACCATTCTTGGCATCCATACTGAACTCCATATATGAATCCATATAAGGGTCAGTCTCAGGAATCAACCAGCTCTGGAATCCAGGATCCCAGTTAGGCTTAAAGTTCTCAAAGAGAATATCCTTGTAAACATTGCCGAGCTTGTCATCCTCTGTAAATCCCTTACCATCACCATCAGGGTCATAAGGTAAAGCATACATCACAGGACCAGAACACTGACCGATGCCAAAACTTGCATAGCAAGGAATCCATTTTTTCTTGACACCAGCAGCCAAAGTCTCCGCATCAGGGAACTGACCACCCTTATAATCCTGATCAGCCAGATAGAACCACTTGTTATCGTTCAAGAGCGAGAAGTCGTTCTGAGGAAGATTAAACTTGTATGGTTCACCATAAACCACACCACCATTGGTCTCAACACCAAAAGTAACCTCGTAGTCACCAGCGAAAGGCAACTCCAACTTCTGAACCGGTTTCTGAGAACGACCAGAAGGAGTAACCCAAAGAGCCGTACAATCAGGAATATTGGATGTCAAGGTCACAACATTGCCATTAATGGTCACGGTATAAGCCTTGCCCTCCACCAATTCCTCAGGAGAGTAAGCCTTGCCGCCCATGCTCAAGTTGTCAGGCGAACAAGCCGCCATCAACAAAGTAGCAAATATGGCAAGTACCATATATATATGATTGAATAATTTCATATTTTCCGATTTTTAAATGATTAAAATCAACTATACTTATTACCATCCTGGGTTCTGTGTCAAGACATTACCAGAAAGTGTAATCTGAGTATTAGGAATCTGCATCAAGCCCTTCTTGGTCGTAAAGTTAGACTCCACGAACTTGGTCTTTGCAGCTGCTCCACCATTCTGGACAGAAGCACCATTCTGAGCCTCAGCAATTGTCTTAGCAGCAAAAGCTCCATCCTTTTCGTAGCGCATCAAATCCCAATAGCGAAGGCCTTCGAAAGCAAACTCGATAGCACGCTCCTTACGGATATTCTCAATACTATACTCCTCTGGGAGTTCACCAGCACGGGCACGAACCTGATTCAAACCAGAGTTAGAACCCGTCAACTCAGACTGCATCAAGAGTACATCTGCATAACGCATAATGGTATAATCCTGATAGTAGGTGATATTCTGATGCTGTTCACCGAGTTTGAAACCTACCTCCTGGCGAGTACCATCTGCAAAACACATAGGTGCATACTTGCGGGTATAGTAACCAGTGTATTCGTAAGTATCATTCAAGTCAGGAGAGAATCCTGCTTCCTTGCAGCTCCATGCACAAGCAGAGAAACGAGTGTCGTTCTTAAACTGCTCTACGAAAGAAGGAGTAACAGTGCAGGCACCCCATCCACTTGCAATACAAATATCAGCAGCGCTACGGTTACGAGGACCCAGATAAACAGAGAAGGTATTACCATCACCATTTCCGTTATAGTCGTGAGTAGAATTGAACTTCATGTTGAGCACAATCTCCTTAGAGAGACTACCCTGACCAGCCTTCCAGGTCTTGCCATCATACCATTTTCCGGCATAAGTTGTACTCCATGCATACTCTCCGTTAGAAGAAGCATCCTTGGTACAAGCAGGCATCCAGAGATCCTTGTAGTTGGCCTCCAACTCATATCCTCCATTTACAACCACATCATTGATTGCTACAACAGCATCAGACTTAGAGCAAGCAGGATGCTCCTCACCATAGTAACCTGTATAATAGAGGTACGCCCGAGCCATCATAGCCTCGGCAGCATACTTGGTAATACGACCATCATTGCTATCACGATTATCGAGCGGATAAGCATCAGCAGGAATATTGGCGATGGCATACTTGAAGTCATCAAAGATAACCTGGTAAACATCCTTAACTGGTGTACGAGGAATATTTTCCTCAGATGGTGTCAACAGCAAAGGCACATCACCAAACAAACGAGCCATATCAAAATACAGGATGGCACGGATGGCGCGAGCCTCACCGAGAATGCGACCCTTCACCTTATCATTACCACCCCAATTGATGGTATTCTCAGCAGCAATCAACTGATTACAGCGAAAGATAGCTGCATAATAGTTCTTCCAGTCTGTATTAAACAAGTCGTTATACGAAGGAGCGATGCTAATATCAAACTGGTCTATCACATTGTTATTCTTGGCATCAGAGAGTCCCAAACCTGCAAAAGCCTGATCAGAAGCAAACTCAGCCATCAGATACATGCCGACACCCGCATCTGTATAGGTGCGTTGCCATCCATCATAACAGCCCACGAGATCAATCTCTGCTGTCTCAGCATTACTGTAAGCAGTTTCTGAGTTGAGGTCGGTCTTGGACTCTGTATCTAAGAAATCATCGCACGAAGTAAGTGTCAAAGCTGACAAAATCAACGCACTCATGAATATATGTTTTCTTTTCATATCACTTTCAATTTTAGAGTTAGAATGCAACATTTACACCTACAATGAAAGTACGTGGGTGTGGATAGTAACCCATATCAACTCCTGATACCCAAGAGTCGCTACTGTTACCATCTGTACCATTGTATGAACCGATTTCCGGATCCATACCATCATACTTGGTCAAAGTAAAAAGATTCTGTACCTGGAAATAGAGGCGCAACTTAGAGAGGCCCTTCCAAGAGATAAGTTTCTTGAAATCATAACCCAAGGTAAGGTTCTGCAAACGGATGTAGTCACCATCCTGCAAATAGAGGTCTGAGAACAACCAGTTACCTACGTCTCCGTATGTAACACGAGGCATCTCATTGGTTGTACCCTCACCTGTCCATCTGCCTAAAATGCGATGACTGTAATTGCCCTGTGAACCACTAGGATCACGATAAGACTGTGCAATCTGGAAACCGGCAGCGCCAGTGAAGTTTGCACTCAAATCAAAGCCCTTATAACCAAGGGTAAAATTGAAACCGAAAGTATACTTAGGAAGACCATTACCCAGATCAACCTTATCATTAGCATTGATAGCACCATCATGGTTAACATCAACATACTTTACATCACCAGGCTGTACATTTGACTGGAGCACACCATTACCGGCAGCAATCCAATTATTGATATCCTGCTGGCTCTGGAAGATGCCTGCTGTCTTGTAACCCCAGAAGTAACCGATTGCATGACCATTCTCTGCACGATAGAACTCTTCTGCATTCTGATAAATCTGGTTGGTAGCACCATGGATGATACCATCCAATGTAGGAATATTACCTACTTCATTGTGGTTGTAAGCGAAGTTGGCACCTACACTATAAACAAAGTCCTTGCCAATCTGATCATTCCAGGAAAGACCAAGTTCGACACCCTTATTCTTTACATCACCACCATTGATGACTGGACCTTGAGTACCGGCTGTTGCCAATACTGGAGCCTGTACCAACCAATCCTTGGTGTTCTTGATATAAGTATCGAATGTCAGAGAAAGACGCTGACGGAGGAAACGTGCATCGATACCGAGATTGTACTGTTCAGAAGTCTCCCACTTCACTTTCTCATTTGCCAAGCGGCTAGTGTATGCACCCATTACCCAGGCATCTGTACCACCGGTAGCACCAAAGTTGTAGTTGGTTTTGGATGTTGTAACAGGAGCCAAATACTGGAAGCAGTTGACATTGGCATTACCTACCTGACCCCAAGAGAGACGGAGTTTCAAGAAATCCAACCAAGAAGCAGTAGACTTCATGAACTTTTCCTCTGTCAATGTCCAACCTGCAGAAACAGATGGGAAGTAACCCCAACGGTTGCCTCTTGCAAACTTAGAAGAACCATCGGCACGCATGGTTGCATTAACCATATAACGGTCTTTCCATGACCAGCCCAAACGAGCGAAGAAAGACTGTCCACGAGTAGGGTTATATGGAGCACCGCTGATGGTACGGTCGCTTGAACTCTGGTCGGTGTTCTTGACATAAGCATGATCCCAATCATTGAAACCAGCTGTCAAGCCATAACCGGTACTACCAGAAGAGCTACCATCATACTTAGAAGTCTCGCTACCAATCAAGGCATTAATATGATGTTCCTTGATATTGAAATCATAAGTCAGGGTATTAGTCCAAACCAGAGAGATACCACTACCATCACTCTGACTAACCTTAGTGATACCATTACCACTCTGTGGAGTAAACTTATAAACAGGAGAATAAGAACGATAGTCTGAACCACCGTAATTAACAGCAAAGACTGTCTTAAACTTCAAGTTCTTGATAGGCTCAATCTGAACATATACATTTGCATCAACAGAAGTAGACTTGCTCTGATTGTAACGGTTCATCATCATGGTACCATAAGGGTTACCATCATTCACATTCCAGTCAGAACTCTCTGTAGAATTAAAGTTACCATTGGCATCATAAACAGGAACCAAAGGAGAGGTTGTAAAAGCACCACGAAGGTTATTGTTATAAATATTACCTGTGTTCATACCACGGCTATCCTTATAAACAAAGCCTACATGCTCACCTACAGTAACCAAACCATTGAACATTTTATGCTCTGAATTGGCACGAAGGTTATACCTTTTATAATAAGAAACGTCAGAACCGCCAATGAGACCGTCCTGTCCTGTATAACCACCAGAAATAGAATAAGTAGAAGTCTTGCTACCACCGGTAAAGGCCAAACTGTGGCTTGTGGTCAATGCACCATTATCTACAGCCTGGTCAATCCAGTCTGTATTATTGATAACACCCTCTGCATTACGAATACCCCTCAAAGACATCCAATCAACAGGAGACATACCTGAGTTGAGGCGAGCCTCATCCATAATTGTCATATACTCAGAGGCATTGAGCATACTTATCTGGCGCCCCAGAGTCTGCCAACCTACATATCCATCGTATGTAATTTTGGAAGAACCTTCCTTACCGCTCTTGGTTGTAACGAGGACTACACCATTGGCAGCCTGTGCACCATAGATAGCAGCAGAAGCAGCATCCTTCAACACGTCGATGCTCTCGATGTCGGCAGGGTTCAAGGTTGTGATATCACCACCCACACCATCAATCAAGTAAAGAGGCTGAGAGTTTCCTACGGTACCCAAACCACGAATGGTAACACTCATGGCTGCACCTGGCTGACCAGAAGTAGAAACGATGTTAACACCAGGTGTCTGTCCCTGCATGGCAGAAAGAGGGTTGGTGGTGTTAAGCTTGGCGATGTCGTCACCCTTCAACTGAACGGTAGCACCCGTCACCAGCTTTTTCTTCTGAACACCGTAACCTACTACGACAACTTCATCAAGTGACTGCTTGTCTTCATTTAAGGTTACGTTGATTGTCGAACCTGTAACTTTAATCTTTTGGGTGATAAAGCCCAGATACGAAACTTCGAGTGTTTGTCCATTCTTTGCTTCAATGGTAAAGTTACCATCCAGGTCAGTAACGGCACCCGTCTTTGTACCCTGTACCATGACACTTGCACCAATCAATGGTTCATTGTCACTGCCAGAGATGACAGTACCCTTAACCGTCTGAGCATTGAGGACACCCGCTCCGATTCCTAACATTGCCTGGAACACCAACATGATGGCTACCAGAGCAACTTTGCAGAGCATGTGGCTCTGCGAGAATTTCTGAGATGTTTTTCTCATAATTACTTTAGGTTTAAATTAATAATTGTTGCTTCTAGGTTTAATATAGGGCCTATGTAACATAGGACGAATATTGCCTTTATAACCCGTTGGCGGAATTAATTTAGCGCATACTTAACCCTGCCAACCGGTCTGTTGTTTACATAATTAATATATTGCAAGACTGTAAATGCGCTGATTTTCCCGATGATTCGGGTAAACAGTCCTAGTGTTTGCTTAGCATAGTTTCGGAAGAGCATGAAGTGATCACAAAGTTGAGAGAAATTTGTCTCGATTCTCTTCCTCGCCTTAGCATAAGGCTTAAATGTTGGTCGCCAATTCTTCATGTTCAAGCGATATGGAACTTCCAACTTGATGCCTACAGAAGAAAACAAGTCTTGCTGTAGTTCCGCACTGAGGTAAGCTCGATCGCCAAGGATGCAACAGTCATGGAATTGAAACTTTACATCTTTAAGAAAATGAATGTCATGAACATTAGCTGGACTCAGGTCATACGAGTGGATAACTCCACTTAACCCACAGACAGCGTGGAGTTTATACCCAAAGTAGTATATCTTCTGAGTAGCGCAATAGCCAAATGCAGGAGAGTTTGTTACGTCTGTTCCTTTCATCTTGCAACGCAAGCCTCTGGACAAGCGACACACCTCTATTGGTTTGGAATCTATGCAGAAATATTCTTCTGCACCATCCATCTTTGACGCTATGCGCTTACGAATCTTCTCACATAGTTCCGCAGTGAACTTTCGCCTGTCATTGAACTGGCGTCGAGAAATCAGATTTGGCATATCTGCCTTATACTCCTTCAGCCTATCGAACAAGTTGTTTTCACTGTCGATGCTAAGATGCTCGGCTGTCAAGCTCAAAGCAACAACTTCGAGGTCTGAAAAACGTGGTACGACTCCTGGGCGAGGAATATTTCCTAGCTCATTAACTAAATTTTTGGAGAAATCCTTGCATATCTCAAGAATTTTTACGAAATTTGCATACAAGTTGTGCATAGCGTGAAATATATAACTTTATAATTGGACACTACAAAGTTACTAAAAATCAACGAGATGCACAACTTTTTTCTCCATAAAAATATACTAATTTTCAGGCGGTTTTTTAATTCCGCCAACAGGTCTTTATATAAATAAGGTATAAGCCTCGGTTATGAGGATTGCCTCGATTTATCGTTGTTTACATTTACTTTTCCGGGGGCAAAGATAGATAAAAAACAGACACAATGGGGTATGTTTTGGTTAATCAATTACGTATAAAATGTTGCACAACCTACATTTTTTAACGAAAAAGCACCAAAATGTAGCATAAAATACATTTTGGTGCAAAAATAGTTTAATTAATATGATATTTTATCAACCCCGGCATCGGAGCTTTCAAAATCTGGGAAATCTTGAGATGAAACTCATCCTCCATCACATTTCTCAAAGGTGATTCAAAGTAATGAGCTATGCTTCCAACAAAACCAAGCATTGGGATTTCTTCTTCCAAGGATGAATGCCATGCCTTCATGCCTGGCTCCAACTGACTTATATCTTCGGTGCTCGCCTTGACATATTTAATATAAGGTGTGAGATTCTTTGCATAGAACTGATTGAAGCTCTCCAATATCATACGATAGAGTGACATGGCTTCATTCAGTTCGTCAGTCCCGTTCTCGTGTTTCTCACCTTCTGCTATCTGTTCTGAGATAAAAGGACAGATGGAAGCAAGGAAGCGATTGGCAAGCGGCTGTCTGTACACCTTATTAATAATAGTAGGATAATCCAAACCCGACCAGGCAAGATATTTATTCTTTAGCGATACAGGCAATGTGCCCTTGAAGATACCATTGAGGAAAAGTTTGCCGATTACTGCCCCACTACCCTCATCGCCCAGGATATATCCCAACGGAGGCGTGTTCATCACAATCTTCTCTCCATCGTAAAGACAACTGTTGGCACCGGTTCCCAAAATACAGGCGATACCCGGTTTCTTGCCAAACAGGGCACGGGCTGCTCCCAGCATATCACCTTCAGCCTCAACCTTGGCTTCGGGGAAAGACTGCTGCAAGAGTGATTTCATGCGAGACTTCATCGCCTCGGTTACACCACTGCCATAAAAGAAAACCTCCTGAGGCTGCTCTGACAGAACAAGTTCCTTACACAATACATCCAAAATCTCGGCATCACTCTGATGAATCGGACTGATGCCCTGCGTCTTACAGGTAACCATCACGTTACCCTGTTCATCAACCAGAGCCCAATCGGTCTTGGTGCTGCCACTATCTGCTATGAGTATCTTCATATTCCAATCTGATTAATTAACGTATCCTTTGACGTTGCAAATGTAATCAATTTATATGAAAAATGCAAAAGATAACCCTAAAAATCGAACGTAAAGGTGCTAATATATCAAAAAAGGCGATTTTCTCTTTGCTTTTTCACGAATTATTAATAACTTTGCAGTCAAATTTACTAAATATGAAGAAGAGACTATACATCATAATTCTGCTGATGGTGGCATTCGTACTGCCAAGCAACGCAGTGCTCAAGGAAGCCAACCTGGACACAACGCTCTATATGCTGCGTACAGAATTGACCAACTATCACATAGACTTGGAGAAACAGAACCAAGCTGCCAAGGCTCAACAGTTGGCTGTGATTCAGGAGCTCATCAGTATTGTGAAACAGGCTGACCAGAACTCCATCATGCTCTATTCGCAGCGCAATGGGTATATTTTCGACATGACGTATGCCTGTCATGAGGCTACAGAGCAGTTTAAGAAGTTTAAGTCGAAGGCTGTTCCTTTCCGCCAGATGATCAAGAAGAACAATGTTGAGGTGGCGCGTTTCGATTCGCTCATCAACTATCTCTACGGCATGAACACCATGTTTCTCAGCGAAGAAGCACAGGTGAACCGAAACGTTGACCTGACTCTGGCTGTCAATATCCGCCGCCAGCTGGTAGAGAAACAGAAACAGCTGCAAGCCTATGTACAGGCTTACGACAGAACCGACCGTAAGTTACAGGCACTCAACGACTATGCCAACCGCAGATACGAAGATATCCAGAACAGCATTTTCAATAATGGAGGCGACAACTATCTGCGCATACTCCGTAATATCAGCATGAACTATAAGGAGGCAAAGATGTCTGTAACCGAGAAATACAAGCCCGTACCGGGCATGATGTCGCAATGGGATGTTCGTATCATCTTCATCCTCTTTGGTATCATCATCTTCTGGGGTCTCATCTCCATCTTCCTCAATCTCTTTACCATCCGCATCGTAATTACCCAACTCATGAAGCATGGTATGTTCGAGAACAGAAAGGAAAGTTTTATGGCAAAACGACCATGCCTTATCATGGCGATGACGGTAGTAACCTTCGCAGTTATTCTCGGTATCGTAAGAATGGCGGTTACCCAGAACTTCGTGATTATGGCAAGCCAGCTGCTGGTAGAATATTCCTGGTTAGTTGGCGTCATCTTGGTATCTATCCTGCTACGTGTAGACAACGATAAGATCAAGAATACCTTCCGTATCTATTCGCCATTGATGCTGGTAGGTTTCAT
Organism: Segatella copri; assembly: GCF_015074785.1. NCBI lineage: Bacteria > Pseudomonadati > Bacteroidota > Bacteroidia > Bacteroidales > Prevotellaceae > Segatella > Segatella copri. Next base: position 356,624 of record NZ_CP042464.1, on the reverse strand, counting down.
CGTTATCGTGTTCCGTATCATCCTGATACCAAACGACCTTGTAAACCTCATCTTTCCACCAGTCCTTCTGCTCTGCGCTCTCTGGCAGTGGAATGTGATTGGCAGAAAGCACAACCAGGTATTGCGCACTGACAAGACATACGCATTCATATCGCTTGCCGTATTCGGAGTAAGTACCATTTTTGCCTGGACAGGTTTCACACTGCTTGCCGTCCAGCTTATCATCTGGTGGACCATGCAGCTTACCTGCGTGCTTACCATTACCTGCTGCGAGGGATGGCTCAGCGTATATGCCAAGCGTAAAAAGCTGGCAGACAGGGCGATTACCGACAAATGGCTGTATCGCTTTATCTATAAGGTATTGCTCCCTATTTCAGGTGTACTCTCGTTCATCATCTCTATCTACTGGGCAGCAGATGTATTCAACATGAGTGATACGACTTGGGAGATATTCAACAAGGATTACATCAAGACCAGCAACTTCACTGCATCGCTTTTCAGTATTTCAGAGGTAGCTTGTCTGTACTTCCTGTTCAACTACATCAACATTACTTCTGTAGATTTCATGCGTCATCACTTCGAGAAAGCAGACCCGGCGTCGGCTGCCTCAAAGATTGTGATGTTCAAGAACGTGATGCAGGTGATTATCTGGGGTATCTGGCTGATGATAGCCCTGAACGTATTCCAAGTTGGTAAATCATGGCTGCTAGCTATCTTTGCCGGCTTATCAACCGGTCTGGGTTTTGCATCAAAGGATATTCTTGAGAACATCTACTACGGCATATCTCTGATGATGGGCCGTGTGAAGGTGGGTGACTACATTATCTGTGACGGCACCCGTGGTAAGGTAAGCAGTATCAGTTATACCTCTACGATGCTGGAGGCTACCGACGGTTCGGTCATAGCCTTCCAGAACTCGCAGCTCTTCTCGAAGAACTACAAGAACATGACCAAGAATCATGGTTATGAGCTGGATATTCTGGAGGTAGGTATTGCTTATGGCAGCAATGTGAAGGAAGTGAAACAGATTCTCATCGAAGCCCTCATGAAACTGGACTGTATCTATCAGGACAAAGGGGTGAAGGTGTTACTGAAGAGTTTCGATGACAGCTGCATCACACTCAGAATTGTAGTATGGGTGAACGTGCTTACCCAAGCCATCGACGATGCCACCATCATGGAGTGCATCTACGATACGCTCAACGATCACAACATCGAGATTCCGTTCCCACAGCGTGAGATTACAATCAAACAAGTTAATAATTAACAGTTTGTAGTTTACAGTTAATAGCAGGTTTACTCCCTATTAACTATAAACTATCAACTATAAACTATAAAAAGATATGGCAACATTCATAGCAGGTCCTTGCGTCATCGAGTCAATGGAACTATTGGAAACAGTAGCTCAGGAACTCGTCCGCATCAACGAAAAGTTAGGAACTAAAATCATATTCAAGGCTTCATTCGACAAAGCCAACCGTACCAGCATCCACTCTTTCCGTGGTCCAGGACTGGAGAAAGGACTCCAGATGCTGGGAGATATCAGGGAGAAGTACAACCTTCAGGTTACAACAGATATTCATGAGAGTTATCAGGCTTCAGCAGCAGGCGAAGTATGTGATATTCTCCAGATTCCAGCCTTCCTCTGCCGACAGACCGACCTTCTGGTTTCTGCAGCCAAGACTGGTAAAACCGTCAACATCAAGAAGGCACAGTTCCTGAGCGGTAGAGATATGAAATATCCTGTAGAAAAAGCATTGGAGAGCGGTGCCAAGGAAGTTTGGCTCACAGAACGCGGCAATTGTTTCGGCTATAACAATCTCGTGGTAGATTTCAGAAACATCCCTGACATGAAGGAGATTGTGCCAAATGTCATCATGGATTGTACCCATAGCGTTCAGCGCCCGAGTGCAGGTGACGGCAAGACGGTAGGCGACCGTAAGTTCGTTCCAGCAATGGCAAAGGCGGCTAAAGCTTTCGGAGCTACCGGCTACTTCTTTGAAGTACATCCTGACCCAGACCAGGGCAAGAGCGATGCAGCCAACATGCTGGAATTAAACAAGTTGGAATCACTTATCCAGGAACTCCTTTAAGTGAAAAGTGAAGAACGAAGAATGAAGAAACAACGTTCGGCGTACGAATGGAAAGCCAATTCAAATGATTTAGAAATGACCGATAAAAATAACAATATAGATGATAAGATTGTTCGCGGTTATGGCGAACAGGCTCTTAGAGACGAGGCGCAGGCCATCCTCGACCAGATACCTTATCTGGACGACAACTTTGAGAAAGCAGTAGACATGATGTATCATTGCCAAGGCAAGATTATCGTTACAGGTGTGGGCAAGAGTGGACACGTAGGTGCCAAGATTGCCGCTACACTTGCCTCTACAGGCACACCAGCCTTCTACATCAATCCACTGGATGTCTATCACGGCGACTTAGGTGTGATGACCGACAAGGATGTGGTTCTGGCACTGAGTAACAGCGGTCAGACCGATGAACTGCTTCGTTTCATCCCGATGGTACTCCACATGAATGTTCCTATCATTTCCATCACCGGAAATCCAGATTCCCTGCTGGCAAAATACTCCAACCATCATATCACCGTAAAGGTAAAGAAGGAGGCTTGTCCGCTGAACCTCGCCCCTACCAGCAGTACTACTGCAGCATTGGCTATGGGTGATGCACTGGCTATCGCCCTGATGCAGGTACGCCACTTCAAGCCTCGTGACTTTGCACAGTTCCATCCTGGTGGAGAATTAGGCAAACGACTGCTGACCACAGCAGAAGATGTGATGCGCAGCGATGATATGCCTATCATTCCTAAGGAAATGCACCTGGGCGAGGCTATCATCCACGTAAGCAAGGGCAAACTGGGATTGGGTATCTCATTGGATGAAGACAACCACGTTATCGGACTTATTACCGATGGTGATATCCGACGCGCCATGGAGAAATGGCAGGCAGAATTCTTTAACAAGACTGTAAGCGACATCATGACCACCACTCCGAAAATGGTGACTCCGAAGACGAAGATTTCGGAGATTCAGCGCATCATGCACAAGTATAAGGTGCATACGGTACTGGTTGTAGACAAGGATAATCATTTAAAGGGCATTGTAGATCACTATGCCTGCATGGTGTGATTTTAATTAACAATTTATAATTAATAATTTATAGCAAATAGATTATTAGGAGTTGACATGAGACTCAGAGAGATAATAACAACGATAACACTGATGCTTGCCAGTTCGCTGTGCAGCGCACAGACCAGCGATTCATTGATCGTTAATCAGCTTCGTGGGAAAGGAGTCAGCTTTTCTCACGATAATTCAGTAACCCTACTGATGAATGGTCAGGAAAAGTTTGATGATATGTTCCAGGCAATCCGACAGGCTAAACATAGTGTACACCTGGAATACTTTAACTTTCGCAACGACAGCATCGCCTCCCTCCTCTTCGACCTGCTAGCTCAGAAAGTCAAGGAGGGTGTGAAGGTGAGAGCCTTATATGATGGTTTCGGAAACTCTTCCAACAATAAGCCTCTGCGAAAGAGACATCTCAAGAAAATCCGTGCCAACGGTATAGAGATTTATGAATACAAGCCCCTGAAGTTTCCATGGGTACATGCAATTTTCAACCGTGATCACCGTAAAATCGTTGTCATCGACGGGCAGATTGCCTACACAGGCGGTATGAACGTTGCCGACTATTATATAAAAGGTACGAAGGTTGTAGGAGAATGGCACGATATGCACTGTCGCATCGACGGAAGCGAGGTGAATACCCTACAGAAGATATTCCTCAAGATGTGGAACAAGGTGAGCGGACAGAATGTGCACAGCACTGAGTTCTGGAGATATAAGAAGAAGGATTATCTGGTAGAGAATCTCAAGCCAGATACGACAGCAACAGCCTACAGAAAGATGGTCGGCATCATCAACCGCGAACCGCATATTACAAAGGATATCATCCGATATTTCTATGTGAATGCCATCAATGATGCACAGGACAGCATCAAGATCATCAGCCCCTACTTTACCTTGAGTCATAAACTCAAAAAGGCATTGAAGAATGCTGTGAAAAGAGGAGTAAAGGTAGAAATCATGCTCTCTACCAAGAGCGACATTCCGCTGACTCCTGACTGTGGTTTCTATAATGCGCACAAGCTGATGAAGGCAGGATGCAATGTTTGGATGTATACGCCGGGCTTCCACCATACCAAGATTATCATGGTAGACGGCAAGTTCTGTACCGTGGGCAGTGCCAATCTCAATGCCCGAAGCCTGCGCTGGGACTATGAAGAGAATGCAGTGATTGTGGATTCTTGTACTACACAACAACTGGTACAGCTCTTTGATGGGGAAAAGAAAGACAGTTTCTTACTCAATGAGAAGAACTGGAGAGAATGGCGTACGGGCTGGCAAAGATTCAAAGGATGGTTTGCCGCAAAGGTACTCACTCCATTCTTGTAAAAACAAGATATAAGTATAACCCAACTTTCACTAGCAGAAGTAAAATAAACAGAGATGAATGAAGAAATGATGAAAGCCATGGCTGGCAAACAGATGCCAGAAATGGCAATAGTAGAGAGCAATACACTCGCCGCAATGGGACTCAGACAACTGCTTGAGTCGGTGATGCCCATGATGAAAATCTCGACCTTCGGTTCGTTCCGTCAGTACGAGGCAAACAATCCAGACCACTTTGTTCATAGCTTTGTATCTATGCACATTGTATTGGAACACCGTTACTTCTTCACACAGGGCAACAGGAACCGCCACGTAATCGTTCTAACACCCAGCAACGATCCCAATTCGCAACTTGCAGAATTTCATTGTCTCTGCGTCAATGTACCAGAAGGATACCTGATAAAAGAGCTTCTCAACCTGCAGCATTCCGGTCATCCTCATGGCGAACATATCCCTGCCATGCCCCCTGTCACTCAGGAAAAAGTTCTGTCGGATAGAGAAATAGAGGTATTATCTCTGGTAGCACAAGGGAAAATCAACAAAGAGATAGCCGACCAACTCTGTATCGGACTGACTACTGTGATTACCCATCGCAAGAAAATACAGGAAAAACTGGGATTAAAAAGTGTGTCTTCACTCACCATTTATGCTGTGATGCATGGTTTTGTTGACATCAATATGATCTAGCCTTCACCATAAATAGTGATGCAGAATCATCACATACCTAAATATAATGATAGCGCCTTCCCCTCATGTGAGAGGAAGGCGCTATCATTTTAGAAAAAATAACATTATTTAAACTGATATTCCACAGATAAACTACAGCTTTACAGAAGAAATATCAACCAAATTGTTCACGATGGCATAAATTGTAAGACCTGCAGGAGAGTGAATCTGAAGCTTTCGGGCGATGTTTCTGCGATGCGTAATGACCGTATTGATAGAGATAAACAGGTGGTCAGCAATCTCCTTGTTGGTCATTCCCTGAACCAAAGCAACAATCACATCTTTCTCACGGTCGCTCAACTGTTCGTCACTCATCGGAGTCTGATTAATCATGCTCGAAATCTTGGCACTCACATCGTTCTGCTTCAGTTTACGCTCTGCATTTCTTACTGCAGGAATAAAGATTTCTTCCTCTACCTCAGAGTGATGGGTGAGCCATTCCTCATTATTATATATATCATAAAGAGTGGCGCTGAGCTGATTATTATGCAAGCCATCAGAAGGCAAATACTTGATAATGATACTCTTGAGTTCCTTTAACTTCAGATCTACCTGAGCATGGTGTTTCGAGAAGGTTTCTATATCAAAGTTTGCATTGGCATTACCATCTATAAGTGCCTGAACATAAGGGAATACCATCTTTTCTTCATACCGCATATGATTGGTTATACTATGGGCATAATCATCATAAAGCTTGAGGATAAGGCGTGCCAGATTATCCTTTTCATCCAGCGCTTCAACCAGTTCTTTACGGATAAACGGCAACTGGAAATCTATGTAATAGGCATGCGATGCCTTGAGATAATGCAATAGGGTCGGCAGCGACAGGCGGTCGGCATTGTCATACTCCTTGTAACCATTAATCGTCAAGTTTACCACGGACAGGAAAGTATAGGTATCCACCTTCTGCTCGTCGCAAACTTCACGCACAGTCTTGTCGCCAAAGCCCAGGTTGATGCCGAAGCTACCGAGGCTCTGTAAAATGTTATAATTGTCTCTAATGATGCTGATCATCTTGTCATCAGCTTCATACATCTTCTGATTTTTCATCTTCTTTTATCCTTAAATGAAAACATCCTTGTATCAAGAACATTCATAATGTTTCTATTTCGGTTGCAAATATACAAAAAAGTTTCGAAACTCGCAATACCTAAAAATGGGGATGCGACAGTTTACCGATTTTTAGGTATTGCAAGATTTTTTAAAACTCCGTACCTTTGCACCCGAAATCGAGAAAGAGCGCGGTGATGATTGCCACTCCCGAGCGGCAGAGCTGCGTAATTCCTTATCATGCCTCATGGCTTTAAGGAGATACTAGGCCTCTAAAGTGTCGAGACCGCAAGCAGACATCCGCGCTCTTTTCTTTATTTTATTAAGGATAATACGATAACAATAAATTCAAAATAATAAAGATGAACAGTTTAAGAATTGGATTGATGTCAGCTGCCCTGGTTGCCGGTTTGGCAACGGCAAGTGCACAACAGTGTTGCACAGACAGTACAGCAGCAAAACCCCGATTTACCATTGGTGGTTATGGAGAGGCCGTAATGAGCCGCAACTTCTATAGCCAGCATTTCAACCGTTACAGAGACCCTGCCACCTATAAAGACGATGACAGCCATGGCCGTTTCGACTTGCCACACGTAACCCTCAATCTGGGCTATGATTTCGGAAAAGGTTGGACCATGGGAATGGAAATTGAGTTCGAGCATGGTGGAACAGAGAATGCTGTAGAAATCGATGCTGATGAAAGTGGTGAATACGAGGCTGAGACTGAGCGTGGCGGTGAGGTTGCCCTTGAGCAGTTCTGGCTCAACAAAGCGTTCTGGGGTGGCAAGTTCAATATCAAGGCTGGTGAAATCATTATTCCTGTTGGTGAGATCAACGCCTATCACATGCCAAATAATTTCTTCTCAGTTTACCGTTCTGAGGGCGAAGCCAAAATTCTTCCTAACACCTGGCACCAGGTGGGTATTTCCCTGTGGGGTAAGTTGAAGGACTGGCGCTATGAGGCCATCTTCACATCGGGTCTCGATGCTGAGCGTTTCGGTCACAACTGTTTCGTGCATTATGGAGCTACAAGTCCTTACGAATACAAGATTGGCAATGTTTATGCCGGTGCGGCCCGCATCGACAACTATTCTATACCAGGTTTGCGACTCAGTTTGAGCGGCTACTACGGCTATACTTTCAAGAATACAGAAAAGAAAGCCAGTGCTTCCTATAAAGATGTACATGGAGCCTTGTCTATCGGCAGCTTCGGTTTCGAGTTGAACCGATGGAACTGGATAGTACGTGGTAATGCCACCTATGCTCATCTGGACGATGCTACCAAGATGACTGCTTTCATGAACACCTTCCCTAAGCACAATGCGCAGGATGGTTCTCCTTCCAAGCACTCGCCAATTGCCAGCAGTGCTTATTCTGTAGGTATCGAAGCCGGTTACAATGTTTTCTCTCAGATAGAGAGCCTCCGAAACAAGCAGAAGCTCTATGTCTTCGGCCGTTACGAAGATTACAACACATACGCAAGTGGCAACAAGAAGGTAGCTTACGAGTACGACCACGTGAAGAGAATGGGTGCCGGTATCAACTATTCTCCTATCAAGCCTGTCACCATCAAGGCGGAGTATAGCCACCGATTCCTCGAGAGTGCTTACAACAATGAGCCAAGCCTCAATCTGGGTATCACATTCTTTGGCCTCTTCGATACAACTACCTGGGTTAACAAGAAATTCAAGAAAGCCCAGGAAGTAGATAAATACCAGATGGAGCGTATCAACCAGCTCACCAAGGAACTCCAGGAGTTGAAGAAACAGATTAAGAAGTAAGCTTTTATCAAATTTATAAAAAGGTAATCAGGAATCTTGAATTCCTGATTACCATCAGCGAAAATAAATAGTCAAAAAAACATAAATAAAACAAAAAAAACAATGAAAAAGATTTTTAAGTATTCTATGCTTTTTGCAGCAGCCTTGACACTGTCATTAGGTTTCGCAAGCTGCAGTGATGACAATGACGAGCCAGAGGCTCCATCAAGTGTCAATCCAGACTTGAATGGTACTGATGCAATTGTGAGAGAAGCTTGTGAAAACTGGAGAGAGGCTCGCCAGGACTGGGAGTGGTCTGAGGCTTTCCTCTTCGGTCCTGCTACAGACTTCGGATTGGACCCACACACTGACACATGGCCATTCGACCGCGTACAGTTTGATAAGTACATGAAGAAATACAATCCAGCAACCGACGAGGATGATGCAGCCCTGATTGATGATGCGATTGCAAATGGTCAGAACCTGACAGGTTTCCACGCTGTAGAGTATCTGATTTTCCGCGACGGTGAGGCTCGCAAGATCAAGGATATGACAGCCAATGAGGTTTACTTCGCTCAGAGCGCAGCACAGGATTTGTATCTCAGCTCTTTGAAGTTGGTTACCGCATGGGGCGGCGAATTGTCAGAGGCTGAGCAGAAGATTATTGATGATGCTGAGTTTGAATCAAAGAACTACGGTGAGGATTTCATGACTGCAGGTGAACCAGGTTCTAAGTACTCTTCTATCACCCTGGCAACCCGTGAGATCATTGCTGGTGCCAACGAGATCATCGGTGAGGTACGTGACTCTAAGATCGGCGCTCCTGCTACTGGTGCGGACGTTAACTATATCGAGTCTCCATTTGCTCGCAACTCTATCATTGACTTCTATGATAACATCATGTCTTGCAAGCATGCTCTCTATGGCGGTTGGAATGTAGTTGATCAGCCAACAGCAACTTCACTTCTGGGTGTTTGCCTCAAGGTAAACAATGCAGATATGAAGGCAGCTGCACAGAATGCACAGACCAAGCTGGATGCAGCTCTCAACAAGATCAGCAACATGAAGAAGCCTTTCGTACTCTTCTACACAGACCAGAGTGCAAAGGATGCAATGGCTGCCCTTGATGAGTTGGAAAGTGCACTCGATGCACTCGATGGAGAAATCGAGAAATTCTCAGGCAACGCAACACTCGAGACTGAGTTCAAGAAGGTAAACGAGGCATTCGTCAAGAACACCGTTATCCCAACCTACCGTGCTCTTGCTGATAATGACTTGAAACTCCTCAACTCATTGAAGAAGATTACTTGGAAAAAGTAATTCCAGTTTCTAAAATACGAAAATATGCAGATCAAACGTTGGTAGCCTTTTAAAAAAGACTACCAACCTTTTGCGTAATAAAACAGATACGGGAAAAACGTAGCAAAATACGTGAATCATATAAAGTAAATTTACAACATTATGAAAAAAAAACAATTAATTCCATTATTTTGCGCCGCTCTAGCTATGATGAGCTGTAGCGACAGCAAATCATCTGTAGATGATGTGATTGATCTCGGTGGAGGCGGCAGCACTTCTGAAAAGTCAGAAGAGTATTATGCTGGTGGTAAGCTCGGTACTACGACACTCCAAGGTGCCAATGCCTACAAGCAGCCAACTCCTGCCGTAGAGCAGCAAGGTTTCGGAGCAGCCTTCCAGATTGGTGAGGCACTCTTTGAGCGCGACTTCAATACCAATACCGATGGAGCATTCGCTGGTCTTGGTCCGCTCTATGTACGTCAGGGTTGCCTCTATTGCCATCCTGCATATGGTCATGGCAAGCGCCAGAAGCGCTACAGATACTCAGATATGGGTAACGGATACCTGCTGGTTATCTACGACAAGAAGACCAACGCCTACATCTACTCTGTAGCAGGTATGCCACAGACTGGTGCTGTTGAGCCATTCAAGCCACAGATTGATGAAACGAAGATCAATATCGATTGGAAGCACTATACAGACGAATGGGGCAACAAGTTTGCTGATGGTGAGACTTACGACCTGATTTATCCTGAGGTAACCATCCCTGCAGATGCCTATTACTCACCAGTTACCGTGAAGAGGGACGGCAAGGAAGTAGTGATTCCAAACGATCAGGTGGCAGAAGAAATCGGTATCCGTCTTGAATCTACCATCGGTATCTATGGTACAGGTCTTACTGATGCTATTCCTGATGAGGAAATCACCAAGCAGTGGGAATCTGAGAGCAAGTATTTCAATTCTGTGGGCAAGACTGATGCCTTGAACCCAGCTATGTGGAACCAGGCTGAGAACAAGTGGAACAGCTACTATTCCAATTCTATGCAGGGAGACGGTACCAAATATGTCCGCCGCTATACATACGCTTTGAGCCGTGGTCCGCTGCTCGATGCTGCCGGTGCCAACGCTATCTGGAACATCACCAATGTTACCCGTCCAGACCGTCGCTACCACTACCTCAGTCTTGATGGCAAGATTTATGCTACCACAGCCATGAACGATGCAGACGTGCAGAAGGGTTTCCCTGAGTATATCAACAAGGTTGACCCTGAGAAGAAGCATACCGACTGGCACACCGACGATGTAAAGCAAAACATCTACAACTACTTGATGGCAAAAGACCTCGATGTAGAGATGACTGGCGAGCAGTATAAGAACTTCATGGTATGGCACCGTGGTCTTGCTGTTCCTGCAGCCCGCAATGTGGGTACAGAGAAGTACGAGGAGGGCAAGAAACTTTTCAATGAGATTGGTTGTGCATCTTGCCACCGTCCATCCTGGACAACTGGCGACGACAACATTCAGGATCCAAACAAGTACTTGACCAACAGCGATATGCCTCGTTATGCCAACCAGAAGATCTGGCCATATACCGACTTCGTACAGCACCGTCTCTTCATGGAGAACGACATCCGTACCGGCTGGTGCCGCACCACTCCACTCTGGGGCCGTGGCTTGTCTAAGCTCTGTACAGGTGCTGAAGACCGTCTGCACGACTGCCGTGCCCGCAACACGCTGGAGGCTATCATGTGGCATGGCAATGCTAAGAGTGATGCCCGTTTCGCTATCGAGAAGTTCCGTAACCTCACTTCAGATCAGCGAGCAGCCATCATCTTCTTCTGTGAATCCATTTAAACTTCTATCATAAAAAGCCACATGCTTTCTACCCCAGACAGGGGAAAGAAGCATGTGGCCTTCACTGTGCTACAACAATACATTATATGATTTCAAAATATACAAAAACAGCAGGATTACTATCATTAAGCCTAGCATGCATCTCTTGCAGCAACAGTACATCAACGTCAGCCATAGATGACATCATCGACATAGGTAAACCAACCGAAAAGACAGATATGCCAGAAGACTACTATACTGGCGGAGAACTCGGAACAGTTTTCAATCTCTCTTCAGCCGCTTACGAGCAACCAGCTCCGGCTATTGAGAAACAGGGCCTTTCCCATGCATTCTCTATGGGAGAATACTTCTTTGAAAAGCCTTTCACACAAACAGAAGAACCGTTCAAGGGCTTAGGCCCACTCTATATACGCTCATCATGCCAACACTGCCACTTAGGCTACGGACATGGCAAGCGACAAACCAAATATGATTCAAGCCAACAGGGAAACGGCTATATCCTCATGATTACAGACGAAAACGACATAGTAGTCCAGTCATTCGGATGGGTAGCCATGGGAAAGGCTACGGCTCCTTTCAAGCCACAGTTTGATGAGAAGAAAGTAAATATCGACTGGAATGAATACACCGACGAATGGGGCAATAAATTTGACGACGGCGAGACTTACTCTCTCATCTATCCAGAGGTAACTCTGGAAGAAGGTTGCATCTATGGAAAGCTCATAGACAAGGATGGAAAGGAAGTGCCGATGTCGAAGGCAAAAGTAAGACTGGAATCAACCATCGGTTTTATAGGCACAGGTCTCATTGATGCCATCCCAGACGAGGACATCCTGCAACAATATCGCAACGAAGGCAAGCATGCTACACTTAATCCTCAATTCTGGAACAATGATACTAAAGATTTCGTGAAGAATTCCGACGGAACATTGGCTGTAGAGAATGGAGGTATCGTTTATAAGTTTGACTATGCACTAGACCGTGCCTCAGTGATGAGTGATGCTTCGTTCTGGGAAGTTCAAAACGTAACACGAGATGATTTCCGTTCGCATTATATACCTAAGGAATACTGGCAGTTTGCCGCACAGGATCCTGAGGTAACCAGCAAATTCTACGAGTATTATCCAGAATGGAACAAAACAGGAGACCCTGCCAAAGACATCATTACCTTCGGAAACGCAACAGACCTACCCGTTGAGATGAAAGAATCAGACTACATCAACTATATGGTATGGCACCGTGGTATTGGTATTCCTGCTGCCCGAAATACGACAACAGAAGATTTCAAGGAAGGCAAGCGTCTCTTCAGCCAGATAGGTTGTGCCAACTGTCACCGACCAACCTGGACAACCGGAGAAGACAAGATAAGAGACCCATACAATCGTTTCAGTTCAGATGATACCCGTATGGTTCACTATCCCAACCAGAAAATCTGGCCTTATACCGATCTGGTACAGCATCGATTGTTCATGAAGAACGATCTTCGTACTGGCTGGTGCAAGACGGCACCACTTTGGGGACGTGGACTCATGCAGATATGTGCAGGACATTCTGACAGATTGCACGACTGCAGGGCACGCAACACACTGGAAGCCATCATGTGGCATGGTTGTTGCTCAGAAGGAGGCAAGAGCGATGCTCACTGGGCGGTAGAAAACTTCCGCAAGCTGAGCAAAGAACAGCGCCAACAAGTTATCAAATTTGTAGATTCAATTTAAATGAACAAGCTTAAGAGTTTTATAATCAGTTTAGCCGCCATCATCATCATTGTGATGATGGCAGCTACCTTTGTTGAGAATTCCAAGGGAACCGCATTTGCCCAGACCCATATCTACAGTTCGCTATGGTTTGTCATAGCATGGGCTATTCTGGCGGTAGTCAGCTTCATCTATATGCTGAAGCATCGCCTGTTCCGCCGTATCTCTGTATGGATGGTCCACATGGCATTCCTTATCATCCTGCTGGGTGCACTCACCTCCTGGCTTACCTCTAAGAGCGGCGATGTCTATCTGCGTCAGGGAGTACCAAGCAAGGAACTGGTGCTGAAAGACAAGACCATCGAACAACTTGACTTCACCTTGAAGCTGAAAGACTTCAAGGTCATCAACTATCCGGGCACCGATGCACCGATGGATTATGTTTCGGAAATCACAGCCGACAACGAACCCGTGAATATCTCAATGAACAATATCGGACAGTATCAAGGCTACAGATTCACCCAGGCTGGCTATGATGAGGACATGAAGGGCACTCACCTGGGTGTATATTATGATCCCTATGGGATAGCCATCACCTACATAGGCTATTTCATCCTGTTCGTAGCATTGCTTAATATGCTCATCAGCAAGCGTACCAACATGCGAAGATTCTATCATCTTGCCGTAGATCAGCAGGCAGCCAAGACGCTCCTGCTTACCATATTGCTGGCTATGCCGGCATTCCTGTCACCTGTCCAGGCACAGGAACTGAGAAAAGTAGATAATCAGATAGCTGATGACTTCGGCAAAATTTGCGTACTCTACAACAGCCGCATCTGCCCTATCAATACAGTAGCCACCACCTTCGTCACCAAACTCAGCGGCAAACCATCCTGGAACGGGATGACTGCCAACCAGATTTTCTGCGGCTGGGTATTTGATGTAGCCAACTGGGAAAATGCTAAAATGATTGAAGTGAAAAGCAAAGAGGCTCAGGAGGTACTGGGAATAACCGGCAAGTGGGCTAGTTTTTCTGATTTCTGGAACCAATACAACGAGTACAAACTCGACAAGCCGCTGAAGGAGGCTTACCGTAGCGGCAACAAGGAACTGCAGAAGAACCTCCGTGATGCAGATGAAAAATTCAACATCATCAGAATGCTCTATAATGGCGAACTGCTTCGCATGTATCCCTATACCGACAAGAATGGCAATATCACATGGCTGGCACCGGGCGAAAAGAACGTCCATGGCTACCTGCCACCTAAGGAGTGGTACTTTGTAAGGAAATCCATGGATTATCTTGCCGAAAGTATCATCATGAACAATGAGGATCGTGCCAAGACACTGATCAGCAAGATATACGATTACCAGCACATTCGTGGAGAAAAGGTGATTCCTTCGCAGACTGCCATCTATGCAGAACTGACATACAACGTCATCAACACCCTGCGCTGGCCTATCATACTCTATCTTACCGTGGCACTCCTGGCTGTCATCGCTTCTACCATCAGACTCAACGACAGGAAGAGGAAGATTCAGACCATCATCAGTACATCGCTTGCAGGAATCATGCTGCTGCAGACTACCATTGTTATCGGATTAAGATGGTATATCTCAGGCCATCTGCCTATATCCAATGGTTATGAGACGATGCAGTTTCTGGCATGGTCGGTATTGTTGATTACCTTATTGTTGAGAAAACGATTCAGCATCATCCTGCACTACGGACCTTTATTGGCTGCATTTGCGCTATTGGTAGCCATGATTACAGACAGCAATCCGCAGCTCACCCAGCTGATGCCGGTATTGCAGTCACCATTACTGTCGGTACATGTCATGGTTATCATGTTTTCTTATGCGCTGTTCGGCTTGATGGCATTGATAGGCATTCAGGGCATTATCGCCCATATCAGAAAGGACACGGCATTGGAGTCAAAGCTTGCAGCCCTCTCCCAGTTTCTGCTCTACCCTGCCGTAGCGCTGATAGCAGTAGGAATCTTCATCGGTGCCATCTGGGCAAATGTCAGTTGGGGAAAATACTGGAGTTGGGATGCCAAGGAAACATGGGCTCTCATCACCATGCTCATCTATGCAGCTCCTCTTCACAACGACATCAGGTGGATGCATAAGCCGCTGCATATACATATCTATATGCTTATCGCCTTCCTCAGCGTACTGATGACCTATTTCGGTGTGAACTACTTCTTGCCGGGTATGCACTCGTATGCATAAAAAAATGAAATAGGCTTCGATGGCAAATGAAGCCTATTTCATCATACAACGAAAGTACTTGCATGAGCACATGAAAGTACTTTCGTTTTTTATTGCTTTTTCTACTATATGCTACCTGCCGGATATCCGCCTCATGCACCAGGCATACGTCACCCTTGCCTTCCTGAGTATCGCCATGACCTACTTCGGTGTGAACTATTTCCTCACGGGCATGCACTCATATGCATAGCCCGCCGGAAAGCAGAATATAATAGATAGATGCTATGAAATAATAGCCATAATCTTTCGTTTATCTATCATAAAAGCCGTATCTTTGCAGCAAATTTCAAATAAACAAGATTAAAATGGAAACAAGAAAAGAAATTGCAGCAGAAAAGAAGCGTTGTGGATCTCATAACTGTACCCAGGCAGTGGTTTGTACCTATTATGATTATACAGGTATCGACGAAGATACCCTCAAAAATGTGGGCAATGCCTTTGCAGCGGGAATGGGAAATATGGAAGGAACCTGCGGTGCCCTCGTAGGAGCAGGTGTGGTATTGGGTCTTGCCACCAAAGATAAGGCAAAGGCTATCAAGGCGATGCGACAGATTATGACCCAATTCCAGCAGCGCAACGGAGCTACCCAGTGCAGGCTTCTCAAGGGCGTAGGTACGGGAAAGGTCCTCAGAGAATGCCCGCTCTGCGTAGCCGATGCGGCAGAATTTCTGGAAGAGCTGTTGGATAAACTAACCGATCAGTAGAAAACGATGGCAAAATACAAGGCTCAAAGCGAGCACGACCGCTGCGTGGCATGTGGTGTTTGCGTAAAGGTGTGTCCCAAGGATGCCCTCAGCATCTACCGGGGATGTTATGCAGTAGTGAATGAGGATCTGTGCATAGGTTGCGGCATCTGTGAAAGGAATTGTCCGGCAGGAGTCATGCACAAGGTATTGAGATAACAGATAAAAAGCATTTTTATGGCAAGACAAAAAAGCAAGAAGTGGAGTGATTATCTGTGGCTGGTATCCGCCACCTATTTCACCCTTGGATTCTTCAACATCGTGTTTGCGTGGCTGGGAGTCATCTGTTTTATGATTCCGCTGTTTATGGCAGTTTTCGGAGGCGGCAAGGGATATTGCAACAACTATTGTGGACGAGGTCAGCTTTTCCTGCAGATAGGAAATACCCTGGGAGGGTCGCGCAGGAAGGTAGCGCCAAGATGGTTATCATCCAAATGGTTCCGTCATGGATTCCTGCTGTTCTTCATGTTCTTCTTCATCCAGATGATCATCCTCACAGTGATGGTGGCAAAGGGAGCAGAGAATCTCCATCAGACCATTCATCTGCTCTGGACCTTTGATGTTCCCTGGCACTGGGCATATCCTGTAGAGATAGAACCCTGGAAGGCTCAATTTGCCTTCGGTCTCTATGGCATCATGCTCACTTCCCTGATAGTGGGTGTGCTTCTCACCATCTTCTACCGTCCGAGAACCTGGTGTGTTTTCTGTCCGATGGGCAACATGACTCAACTCATCTGCAAGCTCAAGGCAAGATAAGCCCTGTACTTGGCTGATATAAATAGAATAACGATATGAATGTACAGCAACTGAAATATATTGTGGCACTCAACCGCTTTCGCAATTTTGCGAGAGCGGCAGAGGCTTGCCAGGTTTCGCAGCCCACGCTCAGTGCTATGCTTGTGAAACTGGAGGAAGAACTGGATACCCGTATCTTCGAACGAAGCAATAAGTCTGTATCTCCCACTGCATCAGGCAAGAAGATTATCCGTCAGGCAGAAACGGCATTGCAGGAGATAGAACGCATCTCGGAAATCGTGATGGAAGATAAGGGAGAGATAGGCGGAAAGCTGTCGCTCGCCGTGGGACCAACCATTGCCCCCTACATTCTGCCCAAGTTCATCAGACACTATCGGGAAAACTATCCATCGGTGGATCTCAACATCCAGGAACTGAAGGCTGATTTCATGCTCGATTCCCTGCTTCGTGGTGAGACGGATGCCGGCATAGCCATCTCCGACAATATCCGTGAAGGCATTCTGGAGATACCGCTCTACACGGAGAAGTTCTATGTATATCTTGCTGAGAGCTGCTGGCGCAAGCTTCCTGTTTTCAAGCCTGAGAATCTGGAGTATGAGAACATGTGGATTATGAAGGAGGCACAGTGTCTGCGCAACAGTGCCTTTTCGTTCTGCAAGGCGCGCAGCAAGGGTCATCATATCTATGAGGCAGGCAGCATCGAGACCCTGATAAGGATAGTGGATGAGAATGGTGGCTTCACCATCATTCCAGAGATGCACCTCCCCTTCCTGAGTGAGGAGCAGAAGAGGAATGTAAGAAAGATAGAAGGAGATTATCTGTCGCAGCGGCGCATATCGCTCTATATCAGGGAGGATTACATCCGTGAGCGGATGCTGAACACCCTAGTCGATACCCTCAAGATATTCATTCCGGAGGAGATGATGGGAGAAGGCATCAGGAAATACGGCATCAGGTTGTAACCTTAAAATGAATAGACTCCATCTATCGCCGCATTGACTGAGTGATTTGGTGGAATGCCGGATTCTTCTTATCTTCGCACCGATAAAAACAAGTAATAACTTTTAAATATCAATAATGATGGAAAAATTCAATGAAATGATTAACGGCGAACAGCTGACATTGGTAGATTTCTTCGCTACCTGGTGCGGACCTTGCAAGATGATGCACCCTATCCTGGAACAGCTGAAGGAGAAGATGGGCGATGACATCAGAATCCTGAAAGTAGATGTAGATAAGAACGAGGCACTGTCCATGCAGTACCGCATTCAGTCGGTCCCTACCCTCATGCTCTTCAAAAAGGGAGAAATGCTCTGGCGACAGAGCGGAGCCATGAGCCTGAATGATTTGATGCAGAAGATTTCGCAGCAGCAATAATAGCCCTGCAGAAAACGAAATCCATTCCCCCACACTTTTTTATGTTTTTTTAATATCCTACGGTCACAATTGTTACCGTAGGATTATTTTTAAAGCCGTAATTTTGCAGCCGGAAACCAGGAATGGCAGATTGCCGCCTGGAAGAAAACATTAAAATAACTCATTAATTTATAGCAATATGGCAGAAAACAAGATGTTCTGTTTCCAGTGTCAGGAAACAGCTAAGGGTACAGGCTGTACCATCAAGGGTGTTTGCGGTAAGGAGGCTACAACTTCCAAGTGGCAGGATCTGCTGCTCAGCGTGGTTCGTGGCATAGGAACCATACAGCATAGCATAAGCGAAGAACCGACACCAGAGGTAACCCATTTCCTCACGGATGCACTCTTCACCACCATCACCAACGCCAACTTCAACGACCAGGATATCCTGCAAAAGGTAGATAAGGGCATCGTACTGAAGAAACAGCTGCTGCAAAAGGCAGCAAGCATGAATATCCACCTCCCTGCCTATCAGGAGGTAACCTGGGGTGGCGAGAAGACAGACTATGAGGCAGAGGGCGCCCGTGAATCCGTGCTCCGCCACGAGAATGCAGATATCCGCTCTCTCAAGGAACTCACCATGCTCGGTCTGAAGGGTATGGCAGCATACTACGAGCACGCAGCCCATCTGGGAGAAGAGAACAGCGAGATTATCAGCTTTATCTGCCGTGCTCTCGCCACCATCAGCAACCCTGATGCTGATATGAACACGCTGCTGGGCGTGGTGCTCGAAACAGGAAAGTACGGCGTGGATGTGATGGCACTCCTCGACAAGGCCAACACCCAGGCATACGGTAATCCGGAACTCACCAGAGTGAACATCGGCACAGGCAGCAATCCGGGCATCCTCATCTCCGGTCACGACCTGAAGGATATCGAAGATCTCCTCATCCAGACCGAAGGCACGGGCATCGACGTCTATACACATGGCGAGATGCTTCCTGCCCACTACTATCCGCAGCTCAAGAAGTACAAGCATCTGGTGGGCAACTACGGTAATGCGTGGTGGAAACAGAAGGAGGAATTCGAGAGCTTCAACGGTCCTGTAGTCTTCACCACCAACTGCATCGTACCGCCATCGCCATCGGCAGGCTACAGGAACCGCGTCTTCACCACCAACTCTACCGGTTTCCCTGGCTGGAAGCATATCCAGGCGGGTGCCGACGGCCACAAGGACTTCTCCGAGGTGATTGCGCTTGCCAAGACCTGCCAGCCACCTAGGGAGATAGAGACAGGCGAGATCATCGGCGGTTTTGCGCATGCCCAGGTCTTTGCCCTGGCAGACAAGATAGTAGAGGCAGTGAAGAGCGGAGCCATCCGCAAGTTTGTGGTGATGAGTGGCTGCGATGGCAGAATGAAGAGTCGCAACTACTACGAGGAGTTTGCCAAGGCGCTTCCTCAGGATGTAGTGATACTCACCAGCGGCTGTGCTAAGTTCAAGTACAACAAGCTCAATCTGGGCGACATCAACGGCATTCCTCGTGTGCTGGATGCAGGTCAGTGCAACGACTCCTATTCCTGGGCGGTTGTGGCATTGAAGCTGAAGGAGATCTTTGGAGCCAGCGACATCAATGACCTTCCTATCTTCTTCAATATTGCCTGGTACGAGCAGAAGGCTGTCATCGTACTTCTTGCCCTGCTGCATCTGGGCGTAAAGAACATCCATCTGGGTCCTACGCTCCCAGCCTTCTGTTCACCAGCCGTACTGAAGGTACTGGTAGATACCTTTGGCATTGCCGGAAACGGAACGGTAGAAGAGGACATCAAAAAATATATAGGATAAAAGGAATTTAATAATTTTATATTACAATAGGATATGAGAGCATCAAAATATCAATTCGAGGAGTGGCCAACCGATCTGCTGATCGATTATGCCCTCAAGATTCATCACCGTGGAATCCGTGAGAAGGGTCCGGAAATCCTCAGTCTCATCCACTCGATGATGGGTGAGAATCAGTTAATGGCAGAAATAGAGAGTCTCTTCAGCGAGTGCATGCTTGACCTGGAGAACCATCTGCAGAAGGAAGAGCAGGTTCTCTTTCCGTTCACCTATCAACTGATGGAATCGCAGCTTACGGGTCAGCCTGCAGCGCCGATACATTGCGGCTCTGTAGCCATGCCTATTCACGTGATGATACTGGAACATGATAATGAGACCAAGCGCCAGCAGCGCCTCAGAAAGCTCACAAACAACTACACCCCGGCAGCTGATGCCAGCGGAGATTATAAGTTGCTACTGAGTCTGCTGAAGAATTTCGCAGAAGATCTGAACGAGCATGTCTATATAGAGAATGAGATCATCTTCCCTCGCAGTCAGCTGCTGGAACAGCAGCTACTGAGTTAAGGGAGAATTTGCAGCCGTTAGACAACGTCCATGCAGAGCATACAACAATAAAGGGAGATTTCTTGGCGAAATCTCCCTTTATCTATTGCAAAAAGCAGCTATAATTTCTTGATTTCATCTAATGACAACTGGGTTGCTGCTGCCACTTGCTCGGCAGACAAGCCCATTGCAAGAAGACGACGGGCTGTAGCCTTCTTCTCATCTTTGGCTCCTTCGGCACGACCTTCTTCTCGTCCTTCTTCTCGTCCTTCAGCTCGTCCTTCAGCTCGTCCTTCAGCTCGTCCTTCAGCACGACCTTCTTCTCGTCCTTCTTCTCGACCATCGGCAAGACCTTTCTGCCAGCCATCATCATACCCCGTCTTGATAACGCTGCGCTGATAGCGCAGATTCTCCATGTGACGGACATAATCATTCTTTTCCGCTACGGTCAACTTATCTATATCCAGGCATTTGCGGGCATCTGCCAAACCTGGGGCCTGGGCTGCCTCGCTGATCTCGCCGGTCTTGAGAAACTCGATCCATTCATCCAGATTGTTCACCGCCAGCTTGTCAAAGTTGTTCACGCAGAGCAGATAATACTCCGGGAATATGTCTCCGGCTTCGCGATTAGTCTTGCGCCCCTGAGGGTTTTCATCACCGAAGAAGAGTTCACTCTGTCGGTTGGAGAGTTTCAGAATATCATTCGGCTGATGCAGTCCCTGGAACATCGTCTTGCCATGATATACATAATCCTTAGCCTGTCCCAATGTGAAATACACGATATTGATAGAATATACCTTGCGCACTTTGTCGTAATCATCGCCCAGACTGATATTGTCTGTGATGACCTTGGAAACTCCATAGAGCATACGGTGGAAATAGGTATGTTCACGGGTATTCTGTATCTCGAAGATGATGAATTCTCCCTTCTCATTTTCCGCCAGGATATCCACTCTGTTGAATTTATCATTCTCGGTCTGCTGATTGCTCTCACTATCCAGGAATCGGTTGATCTTGAATTTCTCGTTCAGCAGCGAACACATAAAGCCTTCCAGCACGGCATAGTTTGCCTTGTTGCGAAGCAGGCGCTTCATCGCCCAGTCAAATCTGATATAATTTGCCATATTCTTCCTCCATTTATTAATATTCAGCTGCAAAGTTACGACTTTATTTTAAGACACCAAAGTTTTTTCGTATTTTTCTTGCTTATTACCAGAACTTTAGCTAGTAAGATTCCACTCTTATAGGGCGTGTGGAGATTCTGCCTTCAAGATTCTAAATGGAGCAAACAATAAATCGGGGGAAAATGCGTTATTGAATATAAAACTTAAATGTATGAAAGAATCAATATTCGTTACCTTGCAGAAATGCACGGTGTTTGAGGGGTTTACTCCAGAGGAAATCAGAGAGGCACTGTCGATGGTAAGCTACCGGATGGTGGAGCTTGCTGCCAGGGAAACCTATGTGCTGGCAGGAATGCCCTGCAGATATGCCGACATCATTGTCGAGGGGGAGATGATAGCCCGCATGTCGGGATTGTCGGGCAAGCAGGCTCAGATAGATAGGCTGGGAGAATCGATGTTGATAGCCCCTGCCTATATCTTCGCACATAATAACGAGATGCCCGTAAGCGTGGAGACAAGCAAGAAGACCACCCTCCTGCGTATGAGGCCTTCGGAACTGAAACTGCTAATAGATACTGATGAGCGCATACGCTGGAACTTCATCCAGCACCTGTCAAGGATAGATATCTTCCTTTCGCAGAAAATGCGCATGCTCTCCCTTTTCTCCGTCAAGGAGAAGGTGGCGCAATACCTCATCAAGATGGCTACCGAACAGCAGAGCAGAACCATCCGACTGGATGTCAGCCGCCAGGAAATGGCGGATATCTTCGGTATCCAGAAGTTCTCGCTCCTCCGCTGCCTCTCCGAATTCGAGGAGAAGGGTGCCATCAGGATTGAGGGCAAGACCATCACCATACTCAACTCGGATGAAATGAAATAAGGAGCAGGAATGAATGTTCAATCATTTTTTTAACAGTTTATTAAGAGTTTTTTTGAAAAAAAGCGTAATTTTGCAGTGAAACTAGATGTTGAACTAAACGAATGGCGTATGAAACAGGTAGAAGAAAGATACATCAGCTTGCTGACCGACTTCGGCTTCAAGCGAATATTCGGAACGGCAATGAACAAGGATTTGCTCATCAGCTTCCTCAACAGCTTGTTTAATGGCAGACAGGTTGTGAAGGACGTGTCGTATCTGAATCCAGAGCACGTAGGAGGCAAGTAAGATGGCATATCGTGATATCAAAAACTCTATTGATACGGCAAAGCAAGAAGGTAAGAATGAGAAAGCCTTGGAAATTGCCAAGAACATGCTTGCCGATGGTGTTGACATCAATCTAATCAAGAAGTATTCCGGACTAACCCAGGAACAGATAGAAAAAATGAAATAACTAATAGAATAAAAAAATGAAGGAAAAAATCAAGTTGGTAGGCTGGAGCATCTTGGGAATCCTGCTCATAGCTGTAGCAACATTACTGTTGGCACGCTTTGTTTTCAATAAACAAGTGGAAGCTTATCTTTGCAATTCGCTGAAGAATGAAATGGTAGAAAAATTAAAAGACGCTGGCAAATATGTACCAGATACTACGTCCTATAATTTTGCATATCAGAAAGATTCTGTCCAATCACAAAAAATCCGTGAATATTTCAAACTCGATACTGTTGTATCTTCCACAATGCCAACATGGGACAAGGCCATTTCACTGGCACGTTTTGTAGCGGAAAACATTCCTCATGCCAATCAAAAGATTAATCCTAAGAGACGTAATGCTATAGATCTCTGGAAATACACTCGATCGATAGAGCCTGCATTCAACTGTCGATTACACTCCATCCTCTTACACGAACTATTGCTGTCTGAGGGTATTGTAAACCGCTTTGTAACTTGTCATCCCGCAGATTCCGAGGATTCCGACTGCCATGTTGTTAACCTGGTGTGGCTGCCAGAATTACAGAAATGGGCTATGCTAGACTCGGATATGAATGCTTGGGCAGAAGATGAAAAAGGCACTCCACTTTCTCTTGCAGAAATGCGTGAGCGATATATTGACGGCAGAGAAATCGTTTACCGTCCTCTCTTGAATTCAGATAATGATTTTGTTTATTACAGGGCATATTGGGCAAAAAACTTATACTGGTTTGATACTTGGGAGACAACAGGCTATGGTCGCGAAGATAATAATCCTGCTTATCGAAACAATAATCGCCATATCGTGCTTGTTCCTTCTGGATTCAAAGGTTTTGAACTTCCCGACCATTCAGTACTGACAACAGATACTTCACGTTTCTGGGCAGCTCCCCAAAATTAGTAACTGCCATTTACTAGATCTACCCCAGGAACAAATACAATAGGCTTCAATGGCAAATGAAGCCTATTTCATTGTCCAACGAAAGTACTTTCATGTGCTCATGAAAGTACTTTCGTTTTTTATTGCTTTTTCTACTATATTTTATTCCATAAAGACAGAGCGCCAAAGACTGTAACGCGCCTCTGGGTTCAGCTGCTCCAAATGAAGGAAGACGGCTTGCATATCCGAACGGCGAGTAGTCTCTTCGTAAGGACACAACGCCTTCTGCTTGGTGAAATGCAACTCTTCTGCCACCTGACGGATATCCGCCTCATGCACCAGACAAAGGGGGCGGATGATGGTGAGCGGATAATGTTTTAAAGGAAGACTGGGCTGCATGGTGGAATGAGAACCCTCAAAGGTGATGTTCATCAGCAGGGTAACGAGGATATCATCCATGTGATGGCCCAAGGCTATCTTGTTAAAACCATTATTTACAGCAAACTCGAAGAGCGTCTTGCGACGGTTCCAGGCACAGAGGAAGCAACGGGTCTTTCGGGGATCGGTGGATTCATCGAAAGAACTATGCAGGATATGGAGTTTGATGCCATTCTCTGCACAAAATGCCTGCAGATAAGAACGGTCGGTCTCGTAAGGAATGTTATCCATAATGATATGCGCCGCCTCCACTTCGATATGAGGTTTATAGATGCGGGCACGCTGAGCCAAGAGACGCACCAGTTCCAGAGAATCCTTTCCACCGCTCAAGGCAATGAGAATCCGGTCCCCATCCTCCAAAAGATGATAGTCAACACATCCTTTATTGAATCGCTTTAATACTTTCTGTTCTGCTTTCATCATATTCTGAAAAGGGAAAAGAAAAGCCGCACCCTATAAACAGAGTACGGCTTTATCAAGATACATCTCTCTACCTTGCAGAAGAGAAACGACAATTTAAACTTCAAATATAATTCTATCTTACTTAGCGTAAGCTACACTACGAGTCTCACGAATCACAGTAATCTTAACCTGACCAGGATAAGTCATCTCATTCTGAATCTTGGTTGCGATTTCATCAGAAAGCTTGATGCTCTCTTCATCGTTCATCTTATCCGCACCAACGATGACACGGAGCTCACGACCTGCCTGGATAGCGTAAGTCTTGGTTACGCCAGGATAACTCATGGCGATAGCTTCAAGATCGTTCAAACGCTTGATATAAGCCTCTACAATCTCACGACGGGCACCAGGACGAGCACCAGAGATAGCATCACAAACCTGTACGATAGGAGCCAATAATGTGTTCATCTCCATCTCATCATGGTGAGCACCGATGGCATTGCAGATATCTGGTTTTTCCTTATACTTCTCTGCAATCTTGGCACCATACAATGCGTGTGGCAATTCACTCTCCTCATCAGGCACCTTACCAATATCGTGCAAAAGACCGGCACGCTTAGCCTTCTTAGGATTCAAGCCCAATTCTGAAGCCATGACAGCACAGAGGTTAGCTGTTTCACGGGCATGCTGCAAGAGGTTCTGACCATAAGAAGAACGGTACTTCATCTTACCGATGATACGAATCAACTCTGGGTGCAGACCATGGATGCCGAGGTCGATAGCTGTACGCTTACCAGTCTCGATGATTTCATTATCCAACTGTTTCTTCACCTTGGCTACCACCTCCTCGATACGGGCTGGGTGGATACGGCCGTCAGCAACCAACTGATGGAGAGCCAGACGGCAAACCTCACGACGAACAGGGTCGAAGGCTGAGATAACGATTGCCTCTGGAGTATCATCCACTACGATTTCTACACCAGTTGCAGCTTCCAAGGCACGGATGTTACGACCTTCACGACCGATAATACGTCCCTTCACCTCATCATTGTCGATATGGAAAACGCTGACAGAGTTCTCAATAGCTGTTTCAGTAGCAACACGCTGGATTGTCTGAATCACAATCTTCTTAGCCTGCTGGTTAGCATTGAGTTTGGCATCATCCATAATCTCATTCACATAGCTTGCAGCATCGAGTTTAGCCTGATCTTTCAGACTCTCAATCAATCTCTGCTTAGCCTCTTCAGCACTCAGACCAGAAAGTTCTTCCAGTTTAGCCTGCTCCTGTTTCTGCATCTTATCAAGTTCCTGCTGCTTGACAGACAAGAGTTTCTTCTCGTTGTCAACACGCTGCTGATACTGATCAATCTCCATCTTGCGTCGACCGAGGTCTTCCTGACGCTGATTGAGAGAAATCTCGCGCTGCTTCAACTTATTCTCATTCTGCTGGATGCGAGAATTACGCTGCTGCACTTCTTTTTCGAGTTCCGCCTTCTTGTTGAGGAATTTCTCCTTCACTTCCAAAAGCTTCTTCTCTTTTACTACTTCTGCCTCTTTGTTGGCAGCTTCTATCATTTCATTATATTTTCCCTTAATGACATAACGGAAAATGAAATACCCAGCAGCACCGCCGATAACAAGCGCCACCAAGGCTGCTATAATAGTTACTATCATTATATTATATATATGTTTATTAATATTCTTATTTCAAAGCGTCTTCAATCTCGGAGGTAAGCTTCTCAAGAATATCATCATAAGGTTTCGTATCATTCCGATCCGATTCCTTCTCATATCTCAATGCCACATCAATGAGCGCCATATACAGGATTTCCTTATCGCTCTTTCTGCCTTTGAAAATCTTGGTATATGAGTTTACAATATCATCTATCAGCTTAGCTGATTTACGATAATACTCCTCGTCTTCCCTAGGTATTCTTACCGAAAGATCTGTATCATAGACGTGTAATCGTATGAGTAATTTATCTTGTTCTTGTTCTGCCATCGTTCCGATTTTTACTTTTCACCCAATAGTGTGATACACTTATTGACATCTCTGATAAGCTTGGCGATGCGCTTCTGAGTAGCTTCCATATCATTGTCAGAAATCGTCATCATCTTCGCCATCTTCAAGCTGTCGTAATCACTCTGCGCTTGAGCCAACTTTTCCTCCAATGCCTTGATTTTGGCATCACGCTCATCCACCATCGCATAGAGTTCAGCATTCTCCTGCTTGACCTCGTCAAACTTAAGAATCATCTGCCTTACTCTTGTGGCAAACGTATTAATTGTTTTCTCATTTGCACTCATGACTATTATTTTTGGCTACAAATTTAAGAGAATTATTTGAATAAAACAAATATTCTGCTATTTTTTTTCATTTTGGGCGCAACATTTGTTACTTTCCCATCTTCTGCTTCGCCTTTTCTACGTCTTCATCTGATGGACGTGGCTCTTTTTTGGCAAGCATCAATACCTGGAAGGTAAAGTCGGTTACCCATTGCTGGCTGAATGCCAAGCGCTTGTTGAACTGGCGCAACTGAAGCACGGTTTTCAGCACACTGGCATCAGAGAAATCGTTCTTGGTAAAGATATCTTCTACAGTTTTAGCAGTCATCTTATATAGCGAATTCTTCATGAAGCTAGGCAAACGGAGTTTAAACTTCATCAGATTGCCCATCAGCATCATCAGATCCTGCGTAAAGTTTTGGAACTGGATGAGATATACGTTTACATCCTGCAGTTTGTGGCAGTTCTTACGGATACTGGAATCTATTTCCTTGAAGAAGGCATCATCCGTATCATAGATATTCTTCATCATTTTCTTCACCTGTGCCTTTTCACCAATACCCAGACGATTGTTGACCGTCGGAACATGCAGACTTGTCTTGAAGACACGCAAGTCTGGCAACATGGCCAAATTGGTGATACCTAACTGAGAAGCAAGTGCAGCCTGAAAGTATACACGGACCAAGGTCATGTAATCTTCCATTCCACCTACCTTTTTATCGTCGTCTTTACGACCGAATAGTTTTGCAAAAATTCCCATTCCTTTATTATTTTATTTTCTATATCTATTTAAATTGTTCTGCAAAAATACAATAAAATCAGTAAATACCCAAATCAAAGCGATGTTTTTTATCTAAAACGGTGTTTTTTTTATCAAAAAATGCATTTTTATGGCTTATGATTTCACGCATTCAACTTTTTTTAGTAACTTTGCCGCGTTTTTAAGATTAAGACTATCCAACTTCATTATATTAGAAATAGAGAAGATATGAAAGGAATCGTATTAGCGGGAGGTTCGGGTACAAGACTTTACCCTATTACCAAAGGTATCAGTAAGCAATTGATACCAATTTTTGATAAGCCAATGATATACTACCCTGTTTCCGTGCTAATGTTGGCAGGAATCAAGGAGATTTTGATTATATCTACCCCATTCGACTTGCCTGGTTTCAAACGTCTGTTAGGCGACGGCAGCGAATTGGGTGTACACTTCGAATATGCAGAACAGCCATCACCCGACGGTCTGGCTCAAGCCTTCATCATTGGTGAGAAGTTTATCGGTAATGATACAGCCTGTCTGGTTTTGGGTGACAACATTTTCTATGGAGCCGGTTTTACGGGTTTACTCAAGGAAAGCGTAAAAGCTGCAGAAGAAGGACTGGCAAGCGTATTTGGCTATTATGTCAACGATCCGGAAAGATATGGTGTGGCAGAGTTTGATGAAAACGGCAACTGCCTGAGCATAGAAGAAAAACCGGATATGCCTAAGAGCAACTATGCGGTTGTAGGACTCTATTTCTATCCAAACAGCGTGGTGCATGTGGCTAAGAACATCAAGCCTAGCGCAAGAGGTGAGTTGGAAATAACAACAGTAAACCAGCACTATCTGACAGAAAAGGCTCTGAAGGTAAGAACCTTACAGCGCGGTTTCGCCTGGCTTGACACCGGTACCCACGATAGCCTTTCGGAAGCCAGCACCTTTATAGAAGTCATCGAAAAGAGACAGGGTCTGAAAGTGGCATGTCTGGAAGAAATCGCATTCAAACAAGGATGGATTGACAAAGAACAGTTGCTGAAACTTGCCCAACCGATGCTCAAAAACGGGTATGGACAGTATCTGAAAGAACTAGCGGCAAGCAGATAGCACAGATTCTATCATTTATCTTATACAAATATAAAAAGGTGTAAACACAATAGAATATAAAATAATGGAAGAAACAAAGAACTTTGATTTAGGACGTGATCAAGAGCAGGAAGAAAAGTCATCTATTGACTTCCAGCTGATTTATTCTACTCTTATCCTCAACTGGAAATGGTTCGTTCTATCACTCATTGTATGTTTGGGATTGGGATATCTCTACATACGCCATGCAAGACCGCAATACCAGGCAACCGCCAAGGTACTGATAAAGGATGACGACCAGAGAAAGAACAGAGGAATGGGTAACAGCATGATTCAGAATGCTGCAAACCTCGGTTTTATTTCAAACTCAAACGGTATAGACAATGAGATTGAAATTCTTTCGGCTCAAGACTTGGCTAACCAGGCTGTAGTAGACATGAAATGCTACGTGAACTATTACCATAAAGGAACCTTCAGGGATCAGTTAGTCTACAAAGAGCAGGAGGTCAGCGTTGACTTAGACCTGGCTCATCTCAAGAAACTGAATGCTCCTATCAAGCTTCTTATAGAGAAAACTGGCAGCCAGTATCAGGTTACAGGTTCATACTACATACCTGTAGATGCCTTCTCCTATCAGAAGGATCCTGTAAAGATTGAAAAGACTTTAGCTGGTCTGCCAGCAAGCATCAATACACGTGTAGGAACCCTCCACTTCACTCAGAACGGCAAATACGCATTAAAAGACGGTGAGAGCCTGAAGGTGATTATCGTGTCACCAGAAATGGCGGCTAAGGGCTATACAAAAGCACTGACTGTCAGCCAAACTTCAAAGACCACAACCATAGCCGAACTGGTGATGAAAGATGAAGATCCTCAGCGCAGTATCGACTATCTGAGAACTCTGGTAAATGTTTATAACCGCCAGGCCAACGAGGACAAGAATGAAATTTCTTTCCGCACAGAACAGTTCATCAACCAGCGTCTGGAGAAGATCAACAACGAACTGGGCAATACAGAAGGCCAGCTCGAAAGCTACAAGAAGCGTAACAATGTTGTAGAGATGAAGCTCAACGCAACAGCTGCCATCGCTAACTCAGACACATACGCCCAGAAACTCCAGGAGGCTAACACACAGGTTGAACTTCTGAATGAGCTTGGCAAATACATGAACGAACCTGGCAACAGATATCAGCCTATCCCATCAAACGTAGGTCTGACTGATGAAAGTTCAACAGAGTTGATTAACGAATACAACAAGATAGCTCTGAACCGCAACCAGATGTTGCATTCTGCCAGTGAGAATTCTCCAACCGTCACACCATTATCAGCCCAGTTGGATGACCTTACAAAATCTATCAAGCGCGCCATGCGCCAGGCTAAGCTTGGTATGGAAATCCAGCGTAACAGCATTGCCAAACAAGCTGCCATGTATGCCAGCCAGATAGGTAACTCGCCAGAACAAGAGCGAGTTCTTACACAGATTGGTCGCCAGCAGGAAGTAAAATCTGGTCTTTACCTGATGCTTCTTCAGAAACGTGAGGAAAACTCCATTTCGCTAGCAGCAACGGCAGACAAGGGTAAGGTTATCGATGCTCCTTCATTGGAAGGAAAGGTTAGTCCTAAGAATCCTATCATTATGCTGATAGCACTGGTACTGGGTATTGCAATCCCTGCCGGCATCCTCTTCCTGAGAGAATTCTTCAAGTACAAGATTGAGGGACATGAAGACGTGATGAAACTCACTCAGATACCTGTCATTGCCGATATTCCTGTGGCAAGCGACGCTGCCAAGAAGGAAGGAAAGGCTGACATTGTGGTTCACCAGAATGTAAACAACCTGATGGAGGAGATTTTCCGTGGCCTGCGTACCAATATTCAGTTTATGCTGAAAGAAGGTGAGAAGGTGATGATGTTTACCTCTTCTACATCAGGTGAAGGTAAAACATTCGTGGCATCCAATATCGGTATCTCGCTCGCCTTGCTGGGCAAGAAGGTTATCATGGTAGGTCTGGATATCCGCAAGCCACGTCTGGCAGAGCTCTTCGAGATTGACAACCACCATAATGGTATCACCAATCTGATTATACACGACCATAATACATGGGATGACATTCAGAAACAGATTCTCTCTTCGGGTATCAACAGTAAACTCGACCTCCTTATGGCTGGTCCTGTTCCTCCTAACCCAGGAGAGTTAGTAACCAGAGCAAGCCTTGACGACATTATCAGTCAGTTGAAGGAACATTACGACTATGTTATCCTCGATACGGCTCCTGTAGGTCTTGTAAACGACAGTTTGCAGCTTGGACGTCTGGCTAATCTCTGTGTATACGTCTGCCGCGCAGATTATACTCCAAAGGCTAGTTTCGGCATGATCAATGGTTTGAAAGCCGAGAATAAATTGCCTAACATGTGCTTAGTACTCAATGGCGTCGACCTCTCTAAGAAGAAGCACAGCTTCTATTATGGTGTCGGTAAGTACGGCAAATATGGTAAATATGGCAACTATGGTTCTTATGGATCATACGGCAAGTATGGCAAATATGGAACTTACGGCCAGTATGGCAGCTATGGCAACTATAGCAACAGCCACTATGGCAATGCCAACGACAACAGTATCAAGAAGTAATCAAGAACATACATACAACAAAGAAAAGAGTCTTTCTATCCAGATAGGAAGACTCTTTTAGATTTTAAAAACATTAAGACTATATGGCAACAATTGCAGTAGATTTTGATGGTACAATCGTAACCCACGAGTACCCGAAGATTGGTACAGAGCTACCTTTCGCAACAGAAACATTAAAGATGTTGATTAGAGACCACCACAAGCTTATTCTATGGAGCGTACGCGAAGGAAAGCTCCTGGACGAGGCAGTAGAATGGTGTAGAGAAAGAGGAGTTGAATTCTGGGCTGTAAACAAGGATTATCCTGAAGAGAGTCTGGAGAACAATAACCACTTCTCCCGCAAGCTCAAAGCCGACTGGTTCATTGACGACCGAGGTATCGGCGGTTTGCCTGATTGGGGGGAGATTTATCAGATTATCACCAACCATACCAGTTATCGCAGAGTACTGAAACAGAAGTTCGGCGAACAGCAGGAAGCTCCCAAAAAGAAACATTGGTGGAGCCGCGGATAAAATGCTTCTCCAAAAGATATTCTTGTAGATACAATAAAAGATATCCCAATAAATAAAAAAGGTGTATTGCCAAGAGCAATACACCTTTTTTTATTGGAATGAATTTACTAGTCTGAATTAGAAGAACAAGTAGCGGTTATCTACTACATGAGCGTTCAGATAAAGCTCGTTCATGAAGTTACCTGCATACTGCATAGCCTTCTGGCGGCACTTCTGCTCGTATGTCTTGTCATCGAACTTAACAGGACGGTTAGTCTTGTTAGTAACCTGGAAGAGATAAACACCAGCGTTACCCTTCACTGCATGAGCAGAGAAAGCACCCTTCTTAGTACCTGCAACAGCACCAGAGAGAGCTGGCTCGCTAGCGCCAGTAGCTGCGATGAATACAGGAGCAGCAAAAGTAATCTGGTTTACAGAAGAAACCTTACCACCCTTAGCCTTAGCAGCTGCGATGTTCTTAACACCATTCAACTTAGCCTCAATCATCTCAGCCTTCTTATCCTTGAGCACCT
This sequence comes from Segatella copri, assembly GCF_015074785.1. Taxonomy (NCBI): domain Bacteria; kingdom Pseudomonadati; phylum Bacteroidota; class Bacteroidia; order Bacteroidales; family Prevotellaceae; genus Segatella; species Segatella copri. Next base: position 324,276 of record NZ_CP042464.1, on the reverse strand, counting down.
CTGCCTTAACAGTCTCCTTGACAACTGCATCATTCAAATCACGATAACCGATATGATGAATCTTATCAAGAACCACAACCAACAGGTGGTTGTTGTCACCACACTCATAGAGAGGTGAAATCTCACCCTCCTTGCTATCGAAAATCCACTTCAAAGCCTCGCGTGTAGAATGGATGTTTGCTACATAGTGAACAGAAGTTGTAATATCCTTCAAGTCCTGAACCTTGTAACCTTCCTTAGCTGCATTCTTCAAGAGATCCTCTGACTTAGGATTAGCACTTACGAAACTAGAGAACTTGTTGTAAGCTGTACGGTAAGTACCCTGAGAGAAGTCGATAGGCTTCTTGATAACGGCAGCAGTATACTTGCTGACCATTGCCTTGCGGTCAAGAACCTGAAGAACTACATATCCCTGACCCAGCTGAAGCTGGTTCAAAGAATTGACAGCTGCTGTGTTCAATGTATTGATGAATGTCTTGTTGTCCTTATCCATAGACTGGGCATACTCATACTGCTTGGTAGTCATCCATGCCTTGTCACCTGTCTGGCCATACTTCTTAGCGATAGCCTCGAAATCAGCACCACCGGCAATAGCGCCCTGAATAGAATCTGCCTTAGTCTTAGCCTCAGCTACTGAGTTAGCAGCAACCTGGATAACACGATACTGTACTGAATCTGGCAATTCCTGCTTAGCTACCAACTTAACGATGTTCAATGTATTGTCACCGGCATTAGCCTTTACAGTAGAGGTAGAACCTACAGCCATAGAATCAAGCTGAGCAGCGATATCACGTGGGAAAGCATCCTTTGAAACAGGAATACCAAGATATGCTACAGTAGAAGCTGACTTACGTACAACCTCTGTAGGATCTGCAGCAGCAGCCAACTGTGAGTGATAACCTGCAAACTCCTTGTTAAGAGCAGCACGGTCTGCATTAGAAGCCTGCACCTCGATATCAACGAACTTGATGTCGCGACTCTCAACAGGCTGCTTGAAGCGTGCCTTAATCTCATCATACTTAGCCTTCAGATCGCTTTCAGAAATCTTTACCTTATCATCCTGGATGTCAGAGTAAGGGAAAGCAGCCAACTGAATCTGGCTCTCTTCATTCTCCTCCTTGAAAGCCATCTTTGCCTCTACAGGGTTTGACAGGAAGCAACCGGCGAGAAGAGCCTGATACTTCTGAGCCAAAGTCTGCTGGCGGAGAGTCTTCTCGATGAATGACCAGTAGTTGTAAATCTTGGTATACTGATCCATCATCTGTGCGTTAGCAGATGGGTTAGCCTTCTGTGCCTTGTAGTCTGCCAAGAACTTCTGGAGAGAAGATGCGTCGAAACGACCAGTCTGCTGATTAACGAAAGGAGTCTGCTGAAGCATAGGGTTAGTACCTGTCTTCAAGATGTCCTGAAGCTCTTCGTCGGTCACAGTGAGACCCAACTTGCTAGCTTCCTTAGCGATAATCTGGTTCTGGATGTAGGTATTCCATACCATATCCTTCACCTGATTCATCTGCTCTTCAGGAAGATTTTCCTGACCCTGTTGCATTTTAATAACTTCTGAATACTCATCAACGAGCTTCTGGAAATCCTGCACGCTGATTTTTTCGCCCAAAACTTCACCAATCTGCTGGCGCTCATTATTCTTTGCTGAATCGCAAGAGCGGAAAGCTTCCTCGGCAATAAAGGCGAAAAGGCCGAAACTGATGATACAAACCAGTATCACGCCTCTTTTTCTAATTGTTCCTAATGCTGCCATTACGTTTTAATTATTATTATTATTTTTATTTTTTCCTAAGTTTAGATTGAACCACTTTTGATGCTAGTAGCCAATTGTCTGCAAAAATACAAAAATAATACGAGAAAAGGGAATTTTTTGCTATCTTTTTTGACTATTACCTCAAAAAAAGCAAAAAATTCCCTTTTCCCGCTCAGCTATTTGATGATATGGAGTTTAACAAGCTCTATTTTACGGGATGTTGACTTGATAATCTTGAACTCAAAGTTATCAAACTTAATCACCTCGTTGAGTTTAGGAAAACTCTGATATTCATGCAGTATTAAACCACCTACAGTCATATATTCATCACTTTCCGGCAGTTCAAGACCAAACATATCGTTCACCTTGTCAATCTCCAGTCGTGCAGAAAGGAGATAGTCACCATCATCGGTTTTCTTAGCTACATATTTGGCTGAATCGTGCTCATCTTCTATATCACCAAAGATTTCCTCCACGATATCTTCCAGACTCACCAAACCGCTAGTACCGCCAAACTCATCTACAACGATACCTAAAGACTTCTTCTGCTGCAAAAAAGTCTGCATCAGTTTCTGCGCCTGCATCGTTTCCGGCACAAAAGGAAGTGTACGGATATGATCCTGCCAACGTGAAGGATGGTGGAAGAGTTCGGAACTGTGAATATATCCCGCAATATGGTCTATATCCTCTTCATATACAATGATTTTCGAATTACCGCTCTCTATGAATTTCTGCTGCAGTTCTTCGAGAGAAGTATCCATTTCAACAGCCTGAATCTCAGTACGGGGCACCATACAGTCGCGTACTTTAGTATCGGAGAAATCAAGGGCATTCTGGAATATCTTCACCTCATCATTAATTTCATCTTCATTGGTAGCGTTATCGATACTTGACTGCACAAGATAATCAAGGTCTACCTTAGAAAAGCCTTCATCTGTCCCCTCTGCATCCATCTTCATACCCACCAGACGCAGCAGGCACTTACTCAAGAAAGTACTGAACTTGCTGATAGGCCACAATACCACATAGCACAGATAAGCTATCGGACTAAAAATAGAAAGCAAGCGGTTCGGATTAGACTTGAAAAGCGTCTTTGGCAGAAACTCACCTGTAAAGAGTACTATCAGCGTAGACAGAATGGTATCTGCAGGCACCGTAAAGGCTGCATCAAAACCTGCGAAAATCGTATTGTCAAAAAGACGGGCTATCAGAATACCATAAACTACAAGGGCTATATTGTTGCCCACGAGCATGGTACTGACAAAGCCATTCGGATGATTATAAAACAAAGATAACAGTCGTTGCGTAAGGCCGTTTTTCTCCTTATCCATCTCCGCCAACATACGGTTGGAAGAGACGAAGGCAATCTCCATTCCACTGAAGAATGCAGAGAAGACCATCGTAATGAGAATGCCTACGACTAAACTCATATCCACCTGTTCATTCATTATATCTTTTTCTTTTTAATTAGTGCATGATAGGAATCGTAGTGGCTCTGACTGGTGTAGCCGGCTGACGGAAGTTATTCTTGACAGAATCAGGCTGGCTGCTCAACGTATCGGCACCACCACCACCTCCAGTCAGGTCTCCCTTTTCAAAGCTACCCTTCGAATTGCTCACATAATAGCGCGTCATCTTTTCATCACTCCAGAAATGAGAACCCTGTAGCGTTCTTTCAGGAGTAACAAGTTTACTGGATACGTTACTTGACAATTCGTGCTTATTCTGGTCCCAGGTAAGTTGCTCACTATTGAAGCGCAAACCATCTTTGGTCAGGATGCTCACCCTACCATAAAGTTTCCATATCTTCTGCTGATCATAATAATAAGCTGTATCACACTGGATATAACTATTAATATGGAATTTCTCATCAAACTGCTCCAGCAAAAGTCCCTTATCAAAGATCCACAAAGATGGATTCTTGCTGGTATTCACCTCCCACCGTTCTGTTACGATGCGATATTTCATAACTCCAGAGTCGCTTACCAATGTATTTACGCCATACGACGTCATCATCGCCACCGAGTCTTGCGGACGGATGGCGGGCGCAGTATGTTCTACCTGGTTCTGGCAACCAGCCAAAATCAGGAACATCAGGATACCGACAACATAAGAGCCTTTTATTCTATACATTATTATATAGAGATTCTATACATTATTATATATAAGTGGAAGATTAATCCATCTTCCACTTCTTAAACCAATCCTCGTTGAATGTGAATCCGATATTGATACGGAAAGAATTTTCCTTAATCAGATCCTTAGCCGAACTCTTCACCCACTGACCGCTGATATTCAGCATAGAGCGGTTGTTATAAGAGTTCATGATAGGAATACCGAAACCGGCACTTACAGAGATTTCCTTCGGACCATCAACACCATTCATCTTATAATAAGGTGTGGCGTAGCTGGCACCTACCCGATACTGAACACGCTTGAAGAAAGCACGGCTGCGTTCTCCATAGCAATACTGGGCACCGAGATTGAACTTGCTTCTATCCTTGTAGATACCATTTTTCAAGGCGTAGTTGGTTCCATCGAAACTAGGATAGCCCAAGCTACCCCACTTCTGCAGACTGTAATCAAAGCCAACCTTCCACTGGTTGTTATGATTCCACATCACACCCGCACCAATCATGGTAGGCAACTTGTAAGCCTTGCCGATAGAGTAAGCGGTGGTATCGGTAACACCGTTCTGGGTATCATTAGAAATGATTTTCATATCAGCAGAAGCCCCGAGACCATGTCCTGGCGAGAAGGTGACACCCACGGTAGCCCAATCTTTCTTTGAGAACTGATGGGTATACTGTACACCGAAATCAACCTTATAGCTGTTCACCTGCATAGAATAGTAGCGGGTGAGGGTCTTGTAATAAGAATTGCTGTAGCTGTTTGCTACACTTCTGTCTATACTACCCCAGAGATATGAGAAGTTGGCACCTACGGCCAAGCCCTTGACCGGTTCCCAACCCGCACCGATGTATGCCTGATGCAAACCACCATCGCCGGAATAAGTATTAGTATAGTAAGCTTCCTTGTCAGCATTCACCCATTCTGATGCAGAATAATTATAGCCAACATTGGTAAAAGGAATGATACCGAAGCTCATACCTACATGTGGCAGCAAGCGGAAGCCTGCAACAACATACTCAAAATTTGAGTTGTTGGCATTCTTCTTCACACCATTCTCTTCAAAATTTGTCACCTGACCAGAGATACCGGCATCAAGGATGAAAGTCATCGAATCAATCGAAGCATAAGATGCAGGGTTGAGATAGTTTACCTGATTATGCTCATGAAAGCCAAGACCGACTCCATTCATACCGCGATTAAAACCAGAAGTCTGGTCCGACAAGATGCCAAGACCATACTGGCTGTATGGCGAATTAGTACCACTTTGGGCATTAACCATAAGGGCTGAACCCAACAATAGGGTTGCTAAAAAAAGCTTTCTCATTCTTTAATAATCATTCAAAATTATATTCAGAGTGCAAAAGTATTAAAAAAAATCTAGAAAAAAGAAGGATAATTGAAAATAATAAGGTATTTTTGCATCGTGAAACGTTTTAAGCATATTTTTAGTGCCATTTTAGCAGTAATTTTAATCAATTTAACTACTGAAGTGGCTGCACAGGATTTTTCAAGAGACAAAGACTCTGATATTTCTGTGCAGAACAGTCGTGTCAATGAAGAAGCTACTGCGTGGCTCGATTCTGTTGACATTTCTCTCCTGACTTGCGGACCAGGTCAGGAGGTGTGGTCGTATTATGGACATACCGCTCTACGCATCCAGAACAAAGCTATGGGAACGGATGTTGCCGTCAACTGGGGTATGTTTAGTTTTAACCAAAGTTGCTTCGTACTCCGTTTTGTTTTCGGACTCACCGACTATCAGATTGGCATCTACCCGATGAGCGACTTCATTGCCGAATATGCACATGAAGGCAGATGGGTAAGACAGCAGCGCCTCCGTCTCTCCCGTACAGAGAAACTGGGAATTCTGAGAAGCATCGACAAGAATGCACAGCCGGAGAACCGCGTATACCGCTACAATTTCTTCTATGATAACTGTACGACCCGGGCACGCGAGATGATTCTCTCCAACATTGGGAACCAGAGTACCAACTTTAAAGATACCCCTACCACTTTTACCTACAGGGAAGAGATTCACAAACTCAACGGACAGCACCGCTGGGCAAGATTCGGCAATGACCTTCTTTTGGGTTGTCAGGCAGACCGCCCTATCACACAAAGAGAATGGGAATTCTTGCCAGACAATCTGAGCAAGGACTTTGCCACAGAAGGAAGAACCGACTTTATTGATGCATCTCAGACTGCAGACGGCAAGACCAATGCAACAAGTGCCAGCGGCTATATCACTCTGGTAGATGAAACATCCGATATTATCCCAGCCCAGGCACAAATAATAGACGATACTCCTGTTACACCACAAATGATAGCCATAGCTCTGGCAATCATCATCATAGGAACAACGGTAAGAGAATGTGTAAAAAAGAAAAACTACTGGTGGTTTGATGCCATCCTGCTTGTCCTGACAGGATTACCGGGACTGATTCTCTTTACCATGATCTTCTCGCAGCATCCTACCGTACAGATAAATTTCCAGATTCTGATACTGAATCCGCTCAACCTCATCTTTGCCTGGAAGACTGTCAAGAGGATGAAAGCAGGTCGTCAGTATTGGTATTTCGAACTTCTGGGATGGCTTCTGCTCATTGCCCTGTTCATGCAGATATGGCAGAACTATGCTGAGGGTATGAGTATTTTGGCACTTTCTTTGCTAGCGAGATACTGCGTCAAATCGACCATGATGGATTTAAGTCCAAACAATTATGGTTTGCAGAAGCATATCGTAAAGAAATTCAGAAAGAATAAATAGACATTAAAATATACGTAAGGAAACGATTGGCACAATATCGTTTTCCGTACAGAAGAAGAAGATAAACAACAATGATGGTAAACAGATATATCACAGCCCTTTTGGTTGTCCTGGCGGCAACCGGCATGGAGGCGCAGACTTATCAGCAGGCGCTGAAGTTTGCGCTTACGGATATATCCTACGATGAATTCATCCAGCAACCGGAGGCGAAGGCATTGGAGGAGGACATTCTCTGCGTGCTCAAAGCCATCAAAGCGGCATCAGAAGATGAGAGCATCGCAACGCATCATCCTATCCTGGCGGCAACACTTGCCGCCAATTCTTCTGACATTCTGACAGACATTCATTCACATATTTATTATGATTCCCCTACGGAGCATAGATACAAAGTTCCGTATGGGAGTATTGTTATTCGAGGTCCAAACTGCTGATTTTATGCTTTCTGTAAGCAAAACTCAGAAGATTTGCCATAAAAACAGGTAATAATTGGCAATTCCTTGCAGATTTACAGATATTTTTAGTAAATTTGCAAGCTAGTAATAAACAACAGGAGATTTTACTCCCAAACATCATCGAATAATAATAAAAAATAAATATACAATGAACTTTAACAAAATTCTCCAGTCATTGTTTGGCAACAAGTCAACTCGCGATATGAAGTTGATCCAGCCAATCGTAGAAAAGATCAAGGCAGAGTATCCTAAGATGCAGGCCTTAAGCAATGACGAACTTCGTGCAAAAACAAAAGAACTTCAGAAGTACGTACAGGAGTACGCCAAGGAAGAGAAGGCTAAGATTGCTGAACTCAAGGCTAAAATTGAAGACACTCCTATCGATGAGCGTGAAGGTATCTTCAACCAGATCGACAAGTTAGAGCAGGAAGCACTCGACAAGTATGAGGAAGCCCTCAACGAGGTTTTGCCTCAGGTTTTCGCTATCGTTAAGGATACTGCTCGCCGTTTCGCTGAGAACGAGGAAACAATAGTTACTGCTACCGACTTCGACCGCGAGTTGGCTTCTAATCCAGCTAACGACTTCGTTACCATCGATGGCGACAAGGCTATCTATCACAACCACTGGACAGCCGGCGGTAATGATATGAAGTGGGAAATGATTCACTACGATGTACAGCTCTTCGGTGGTGTTGTTCTCCATCAGGGTAAGATTGCCGAGATGGCTACCGGTGAGGGTAAGACCCTTGTAGGTACAACACCTATCTTCCTGAATGCCTTGACTGGCAATGGTGTTCACGTCGTTACCGTGAACGACTATTTGGCTAAGCGTGACTCTGAGTGGATGGGACCTCTCTATATGTTCCACGGTCTCTCTGTAGATTGTATCGACAAGCACCGTCCTAATTCCGACGAGCGTCGCAAGGCATACCTGGCAGATATCACCTTCGGTACCAACAACGAGTTCGGTTTCGATTATCTTCGTGATAACATGGCTACCAACCCAGCCGACCTGGTACAGCGCCAGCACAACTACGCCATCGTCGATGAGGTCGACTCAGTATTGATTGATGATGCCCGTACCCCATTGATCATCTCTGGTCCTATTCCAAAGGGCGATGATCAGATGTTCGAGCAGTATCAGCCATTGGTTGAGAAACTTTACGAGGTACAGCGCAAGCAGGCTACAGAATTGCTCGCCGAGGCTAAGCAGAAGATTAACGAAGGTACAAAAGCTAAGAATCAGGAACTCCTTGATGAAGGCTTCCTCGCACTCTTCCGTTCTTACAAGGCATTGCCTAAGAACAAGCCATTGATCAAGTATCTTTCTGAGGAAGGTATCAAAGCTGGTCTGCTGAAGACCGAGGAGTACTACATGGCAAACAACAACCGTGAGATGCCTAAGGCTACTGAGCCATTGTACTTCGTAGTAGACGAGAAAATGAATTCTGCCGACCTTACCGATAAGGGAACCGACTGGTTGGCTAAGCAGGTAAACGACAAGGAACTCTTCGTATTGCCTGATATCACAACAGAAATGAGTGAACTCGAGGCACGTACAGACCTTACCGACCAGGAGCGTCTTGACAAGAAAGACGAGATGCTGGCTCACTATGGTGTACAGAGCGAACGTGTTCACACCTTGCAGCAGCTCCTGAAGGGTTACACCATGTTCAATAAGGACGACGAATATGTTGTCATGGACGGACAGGTGAAGATTGTGGATGAGCAGACAGGACGTATCATGGAAGGCCGTCGCTGGAGCGATGGTTTGCACCAGGCTATTGAAGCTAAGGAGCACGTAAAGGTAGAGGCTGCTACACAGACCTTTGCTACCATCACACTTCAGAACTACTTCCGTATGTACCACAAACTCGCAGGTATGACCGGTACAGCAAGTACAGAGTCAGGTGAGTTCTGGGATATCTACAAACTCGATGTTGTTGAGATTCCAACCAACCGCCCTATCCAGCGTAAGGACTTGGATGACCGTGTATACAAGACTGCCCGCGAGAAATATCGTGCAGTTATCGACGAAATCGAGGAAACACGTAATGCTGGCCGCCCAGTCTTGGTAGGTACAACATCTGTCGAGATTTCTGAGTTGTTGAGCAAGATGTTGAAGATGCGCAACATTCCTCATAATGTATTGAACGCTAAGCTGCACCAGCAGGAGGCTCAGATTGTAGCCGAGGCAGGTCGCTCAGTAAACGGTAAGGGTGCCGTAACCATCGCTACCAACATGGCAGGTCGTGGTACCGATATCAAGCTGACTCCTGAGGTAAAGGCTGCAGGTGGTCTTGCCATCATCGGTACAGAACGTCATGAGAGCCGCCGTGTAGACCGTCAGCTCCGTGGTCGTGCCGGTCGTCAGGGTGACCCAGGTTCTTCTGTATTCTATGTATCATTGGAGGATAAGCTGATGCGTCTGTTCGCTTCAGAGCGTATCGCCAAGGTTATGGATCGTCTCGGTTTCGAGGATGGCGAGCGTATCGAGAGCCCAATGATCAGCAAGAGCATCGAGCGTGCTCAGCGCAAGGTTGAGGAAAACAACTTCGGTATCCGTAAACACCTCTTGGAGTATGATGACGTGATGAACCGTCAGCGTACCGTTATCTACGAGAAGCGTCGCCACGCCCTCATGGGTGAGCGTATCGGTATGGATATTGCCAACATCATCTGGGACCGCGTATTGAACATCGTCAACAACAACGACTTCTTCGGTGCCAAGGAAGAGTTCCTGAAAGTTCTCGCTATGGAGATTCCATTCAACGAGGATGAGTATGAGAACGGCAGACGTGAGGATTTGGCAGAGCGTGCTTTCCAGGAGGCTATGGCTACATTCAAGCGTAAGACAGACCGCATCCAGGCTACAGCTATGCCTATCATCAAGCAGGTATACGAAAACCAGGGTGCTATATACGAGCGCATCATGGTGCCTATCACAGACGGCAAGCGCATGTACAATATTCCTTGCAACCTCAAGGAGGCATACGAGAGCGAGGCTAAGAACGTAGTTAAGGAGTTTGAGAAGAGCGTTGTTCTCCAGATTATCGATGACGACTGGAAGGAGAACCTCCGCAAGCTCGACGAACTGAAGCACTCTGTACAGAATGCAAGCTACGAGCAGAAGGATCCTCTCCTCATCTTTAAGTTGGAGAGTGCCAAGGTTTGGGATGCCATGATCAATGACATGTACGACCGTATTGCAAGTATCCTGATGCGTGGTCAGATTCCAGTAATGGAGCAAGAGCAGCCAGTTCAGGAGGCAGCTCCTGAGCAGCACACTCAGCAGAACTATGTAGAAAGCAAGGTAGATTTGGATGCAGAGCGTGAGGCACAGGAGGCAGCTGCTAACCAGGATACCCGAGAGGGCGCACAGGTAAACCGCACTCCTTACCGTGCAGAGCACATGCCACGTCCTAACGACCCATGTCCATGCGGAAGCGGCAAGAAGTTTAAGAACTGCCACGGCAGAAACCTGTAATCACAGAAAATGATGATGCTCTTATATATATAATAAGGTATAAGAACATCCATCATCAGAAATAATGATAAGAATACCTAGATTTGATGATACTCTCATCATTTCTAGGTATTTTTGTTTTAAAACTACATTATTGCTACCAAGTTGCAAAAAATTATTAGTATTTTTGCAGTCGAAAAGAAAAAAGAGCTGACCATGAGGTCATGCCCCAAAGAAAAGAACAAGATTAAAACAAGGAAAGATATATGAAATTATCAGAACTTAAAACAGGTGAAAGCGCCGTTATCGTCAAGGTATCAGGACACGGTGGCTTCAGAAAGAGAGTCATCGAGATGGGATTCATCAAAGGCAAGAAGGTAGATGTACTCCTTAACGCCCCACTCCAGGACCCTGTAAAATACAAGATCATGGGCTATGAAGTTTCTCTCCGCCACAGCGAAGCCGACCATATCGAGGTGGTTTCCATTGATGAAGCCAAGAACGATGCAAAGCTCAGCAAGGCGGAAGAAGAAGACCGCCAACAGGTAATTAACTCAAAAGTAATAGATTCCAACGATAGCGACGAGCAGGCGCTCGGCGACAAGATGCTCGTAGCTGAAAGAAAAGACAATGCCAGCAACGAAGCCCTGGCTGAACAGGAAGCAGAAAGACTCCACCGCGTCATCAACGTGGCACTGGTAGGAAATCCAAACTGCGGTAAGACTTCCCTCTTCAACTTTGCTTCGGGTGCTCACGAACGCGTAGGAAACTATAGCGGTGTAACCGTGGATGCGAAAGTAGGTGAAGCCAATTTCAACGGCTACCACTTCAATCTGGTAGATTTGCCGGGTACCTATTCCCTCTCGGCTTATTCGCCAGAAGAACTCTATGTGCGCAAGCAGCTCATCGAGCATACGCCGGATATCGTCATCAACGTCATCGACACCAGCAACCTGGAGCGCAATCTCTATCTCACCACACAATTGATAGATATGCACATCCGCATGGTCTGCGCCCTCAATATGTTTGATGAAACCGAGAAGCGTGGCGATAACATCGACTACGACAAACTGGGCGAACTCTTTGGTATCTCGATGATTCCTACCGTCTTCACCAATGGCCGAGGCGTAGATAAGCTCTTCGAGACCATCATCGAACTCTACGAAGGCAAGGAAGATTCCAGCGCTCACTATCGCCATATCCACATCAACCACGGACATGAGATAGAACATGGTATCGAGCATATCCAGAAATATCTGAAGGCAGATGATTCCATCCGCCAGCGCTACTCTACCCGATACCTCTCTATCAAGTTGTTGGAGAATGATAAGCACGCCGAGGAATACGTAAGTCATCTGAAATCGGCCAAGGAAATTTTCGCAGCCCGTGACGAGGCAGCCAAGCGTGTGAAGGAAGAGACCCTGGAGGATAGCGAAACCGCCATCATGGATGCCAAATACGGTTTTATCCATGGCGCATTGCAGGAAGCAGGCTATGAACCGGGCAAGGCGAAGGATACCTATCAGGTAACCCACCTCATCGACAGAATCCTGACCAATAAATATGTAGGCTTCCCTATCTTCGTCCTCCTGCTGTTCATCATGTTCTCAGCCACCTTCGTTCTGGGCGAGATTCCTAAGGGATGGATTGAGGACGGCGTAGCATGGCTGGGCGAGTTCATCAGTAATACGATGCCGGACGGACCTGTAAAGGATATGCTGGTAGATGGTGTGATTGGTGGTGTAGGTGCCGTGATCGTGTTCCTGCCACAGATTCTGATTCTGTATTTCTTCATTTCTTATATGGAGGATTCGGGATATATGGCTCGTGCAGCCTTCATCATGGATAAGCTGATGCACAAGATGGGCCTGCATGGCAAGTCATTCATCCCGCTGATTATGGGATTCGGATGTAACGTACCTGCGGTGATGGCAACGAGAACCATCGAGAGTCACCGTTCGCGTCTGATTACGATGCTGATATTGCCATTGATGAGCTGTTCGGCTCGTCTGCCAATCTACATCATGGTCATCGGAACATTCTTTGCCATCCAATACCGTTCGCTCATCATGGTATCGCTCTATCTCATCGGCATCTTCCTAGCCGTGATATTGAGCCGCATCTTTGCCAGTTTCGTGGTGAAGGGCGAAGATACCCCGTTCGTAATGGAGTTGCCTCCTTACCGCTTCCCTACCTGGAAGGCGATAGGCCGCCATACCTGGGAGAAGGGTAAGCAGTACTTGAAGAAGATGGGTGGTATCATCCTTGTGGCAAGTATCATCGTATGGGCTTTGGGGTATTTTCCTCATAATGAAGAACTTGATAACCAGGCCCAGCAGGAGCAAAGCTATATCGGCAGAATCGGTAAGACCATCGAGCCTATCTTTACCCCACAGGGATTCGACTGGAAACTGGATGTGGGCTTGGTTTCCGGTGTGGGTGCCAAGGAGATTGTAGCCTCAACAATGGGCGTGCTCTACAGCAACAACGACAGTTTCTCTGATGATCAGGATTACAACGATGAAGACGGAAAATACGAGGTTTTGAAGAAACAGATGACTTCAGACCTGAAGAAGACCTACGGTTACAGCGATGCCGAGGCAGCAGCGAAGGCAACGCTCACCGCCTACTGTTTCCTCCTCTTTGTATTGCTCTACTTCCCTTGCATCGCCACAATCGCTGCCATCAAGGGCGAGACGGGCAGTTGGAAATGGGCAGGCTTCGCCGCCGGCTACACCACGCTCCTGGCATGGGTAGTATCAGCCCTGGTCTTCCAGATAGGATGTTTGTTTATCTAATCAAGGTGTCTGCTTTAAGAAAACAAACAAAGAGAGCGCACAACACCTGAACGACAGCCGCACAACAGCTGAGCGACGCTTGCACAACACCTGTTGTGCAAGCGCACATCAGCTGTTGTGCGGCTTACTATATAATATATCCAGAAGACTTATTCTATATATCTGAAAGACTTCAAGTAACTGTTTGGAAGATTTTAGTCATATACTAGAACGTTATCAGTCATATACCTGAACGACATCAATCATATCATTAGAAGACATCAACCGTTTCCTTATTCAGGATAATCTCTTTCCTACCTTTGCGGCAACAAACGCTATCATCAGACCCAGGCAGGCGGCAATGCTGATGGCAATGCGGAGACCGGTAGCCTCAGCAAGCCATCCGATAACCGGAGGACCTACAAGGAAACCGAAGAAGCTGATGCTTGAAACGATGGTAATAGCGATGCTCGCCTTGATGGTTCCCAATTTTCCGGCGATACTGTAACAGATAGGAACCGACGAAGAGATGCCGAAACCTACCAGCAGGAAACCCAAGGTGGCAGGAATGAGATAAGGCAAGGCAGCAGCCAGTCACAAACCGCCCAATATCAAACCACCACAAACCTTCAATACTCTGGCTGGGCCGTATTTCGTAACAAACCCATCAGCCATGAATCTACCCAACGTCATCGCACCCATACCAGCCACATAGCCCGCACGGATAAAAGCCTCATCGGGTTTTACTACTGATGAAAAATATACGCTACTCCAATCGTAAACGGTACCTTCACAGAACATGCCTGCAAATCCCATCAGTCCCAAAAGGAACAGAATCGGGTCGATGGTCTTGAAAGAGAACTTCGGAACATCCTCCTCTTCTGCTTTCGCCATGGCATCATTAATCAGAAAGCGGAAACCGACAGCAACGATGAGAATACTCAGAGCCAGGATAGTTCCAAAGTGGACATCTATCGGGAGCAAAGTGTTGGCAAAGATGGCACCGATGATACCACCGGAGAATCCACCCAGACTCCACAGACCATGAAACGACGACATGATGTTGCGCCCATACATCTTCTCTACCAGACATGCCTGCGTATTGGTGGCAATGTTCATCAGATTCGCCATCATTCCGAAAGCAATAAGACTCAAAATCAGATGAAAAACCGTAGTACTGCTACCGATGCAGAAAAGAACCAGAACATAGAGCACCTCAGAGAGAACCAGCATCTTCTTGCTGCCAAATCTACTCACCAGGATACCCGAGAAAGCCATCATCAGAAGTTGGCCGATAGGAATGGCGAAAAGCACCGTTCCCAACTGGCCGTTGCTCAGATGCAACATCTGTTTTACATCCGGAATACGGCTTGCCCAACTGGCAAACACTACTCCCGGAACAAAATAATAAGCCGCAACCGCCACTCGCTTGCGCGCCAAATCACTTAAATTACTCAAATTACTCAAACTGACTGTCATCCTTAATAATATACCTATTATAAATACTCATTTCTATTAGCGGCTGCAAAATTACAAAAAAAAACAGAAAAAGACTGATATTTGAACAATAAATGTTGCGCCGTTTGAGATTTTTGCCGTACCTTTGCACTCAGAAAAAGAATTAAAAACAAACTAGCAATGAAGAAACAAACAATGATTACCCTGGCACTCGCCTTGACTTTGGCGATGCCAACCCTACCCGCCTTCGCCCAGAAGGCGATGAGCAAAAAAGAAATTGCCGAAAAAGAAAAGGCTTTCAAGAACCTTCAGCATCCATGGAAGGGAAAGAAGGTGGCTTACTTCGGCGACTCCATCACAGACCCTAACATCAAGGCATCAAAAGTAAAATACTGGGGATTCCTGCAGGATTGGCTCGGCATCACCCCTTACGTTTATGGTGTGAGCGGCAGACAGTGGAACGATATTCCCCGTCAGGCAGACCAACTTCAGAAGGAACATGGTGATGATTTTGATGCCATTCTCATCTTTATGGGTACCAACGATTACAACAATGGTGTGCCTGTAGGCGAATGGTACACGGAGACTTTCGACAGCGTGAGAGTAGCCCGCCACAAGCCAAGCGAAATGGTACAGCGCCGCCACCGCCACTTCTGTATGGACAAGAATACATTGAAAGGCCGCATCAACATCGCCATGTCGAAGCTGAAGCAGATGTATCCTACCAAGCAAATCGTGGTGATGACTCCTGTGCATCGTGCTCTCTTTGCCAGTGGTGACAAGAACATCCAGCCAGATGAGATGTACGAGAATGCGCGTGGCATCTTCTTCGATGGATACGTGAAAGCTATCAAGGAAACAGGCAATGTCTGGGCAGTTCCGGTCATCGACCTCAACTCTCTTTCGGGTCTCTTCCCTCTTTACGATGCTGGTGCGCAGATGTTTAACAAGCCGAATACCGACCGTCTTCATCCAAACGATGCCGGTCACTCCCGCATGGCAAAGACCATCATGCAGCAGCTATCCTCCCTGCCTTGCGACTTCTAGAGAAGGGGCAGCGGATATAGAAAAGTGTATTATTTCACCCCTATTTTATATTAAAAAGTGTAATTTTTCGCAGGAGTTTGCCTATGTTTTAGGTAAGCTCCTGCGTTTTTTGCCTATGTTTTAGGAAGGTTTTCATATAAGTTGCCTATGTTTTAGGAAAGTTTCACTATATTTTTGCCTATGTTTTAGGAAAAAAGAGTAACTTTGCAGCATAACTTAAAGAGAAGGAAAAGTTATGATATATAGACAATTAACAGAAGAACTCCTGAAATGGAGTGAAAGAGACAACAGGAAGCCATTGGTTTTACGAGGCGCAAGACAAGTTGGAAAGACAACATTGGTCAATGAATTGGGTAAGAAATACGATGTATATATCAAACTGAATCTAGAACAAAGCTCAGATGCAGAAATCTTTACCAAATCAGACAATGTAAAAGAGATATATCAATACATCTGCCTCAAGAAGAAAATCAAGGTAGATGAACGTAAGCGTACTCTACTTTTTATTGATGAGATACAAAACGAACCAAAAGCAGTTGGTCTGCTGAGATACTTCTATGAAGAGATGCCTTGGTTGCACATCATAGCAGCAGGTTCCAGACTTCAAACCCTCATCAAGCAGCGCATCTCTTTCCCTGTGGGAAGAGTGGATTATCTATCCCTCCGTCCATGCTCCTTCTTGGAATATCTCGATGCTATAGGTGAAGACCAATTGGTACAAATGGTGAAAGAAGTCAGCGTATCACCTCTATATCACGAGATGTTACTGAACCATTTCAATCATTACACTTTGATAGGTGGTATGCCTGAAGCCTTAGTGGAATATGCCAAGACTCATAACTTAACCAAGTTAGCCCCTATCTATCGTTCACTGCTTGATGGTTACAATGAAGATGTAGAAAAATATGCTCGTAATGAAAACCAAGTAAAGGTTATCCGCCATCTGCTTACACATGGCTGGGCAGAGGCAGGACAATCCATTACTTTCGCCCGATTTGGAGGTAGCAACTACACAAGCAAGGAGGTACATGAGGCATTGGAAGTGATGCAGAAAGCATTCTTGCTCAATTTGGACTATCCCGTCACATCAGTGAAAGCCCCAGCTGTACCAGCCATAGCAAGACAACCCAAGCTAGTTTGGGTAGATACGGGCATCATGAATTTCTCCGTTGACATTCAGGCAGAATATCTGCAAGGCAATTCTCTCTTGGATGTATGGAAGGGACATGCTGCGGAACAAATCATAGCCCAAGAGCTGCGCATTGTTTTGGATCGCAACTTCCGCAACGAGCAATATTACTGGGTAAGAGACAAAAAGGGTTCTTCAGCAGAGGTAGATTTCGTTTGGCAACATCACTCACAGATTCTCCCGATAGAAGTGAAGTCTGGCACAAATGCCCATCTTCGATCCCTCCACTCCTTCATGTCTCAGCCTGATGCCCCAAGCATTGCCATCCGCATTTGGCCAGGAGAATATAGCATAGACGAAGTGGTATCCCCTACAGGTCATCCCTTCCGCCTTATCAATCTTCCCTTCTATTATGTGGGGATACTGGATAAGATATTGGAAATGGTATAATCCAAGAAGGCTATAAAACTAGAAGAAGCCACATGATTAGCCATAAGATAGCCGTCCATCAGTTGATTGACATGTGCACAACACGGGTTGTGCATGTGCACATCAGCTGTTGTGCGACCGACGAACCTATATCTTCTGAAGACATCCCCTAAATATTCCAACGACTTCTATTATATCTTTTACTTGCAACTCAAAGGCGCAAAATATCCTTAACAGAGAAGATTTTGCTGATTGCATCAAAGGAGAAGTATTGATCATCCATTATCATATAATCCTCCCTCTGCTTTTTGCTCATATTCTTTATCTCGGGAAACATCTTTACAGGAACTATCACCTCTCAACCATCGGTCAAGAAAACTGCCATTGCTCCACGTTTCACATTGAAATCTAACTTTTTGATTTCTAAAGTTGTATCTTTATATTTGCACATAATAGACCTCCCTTTATTTTATTGTTTTTATTCTAATTTTCTTGCCAGCAAAGACATCGTCAATCATTCTATTGAATTCATCCCAATGTTTATCTATAGCTTCAATAATCACAGCTTCTTCTGATGCCGACAGTTCAGACCAAGCTATCTCTATTTTCTTTTGTCCATTCTCTTCTATCCATATCTTAGCTACAGTATGTCCTCGATGAGACTTCTTGCTTCCACGTTTTACCACATGGATATGCTTTCTGTTCTCACTTGCATCAGCAAGGAAAACAAAAAGAATGAAACACTATATCAATGCCAGTTTGCCCATCTTATATTTTTTATATTAAGCCATGGCAAATATACAAAGAAATATCGAAATATACACATTTTTTGGATAAATATTTGGTATATTGATAAAATAATCGTATTTTTGCCACAAAAGAAAGCAAAGATGCTGAAGGGTAGTAGATTCTATACCAAGGCTTTAGATGCTACAAGCATACCTACCATTGAGGGAGAAACAAAGATCATTGTGGAGAATGATGACAGCATACATTGCGGACATCAATTGCAGCAAGAAGGATATAACCCTGTGGTGCTCAACCTTGCCAGCCGTCGCAACCCTGGCGGTGGCGTACGGATATAGATAGATTTACAATCATCAAATAATCAATGAAATGAACGAAGCATATTCTGAAAACTTGTCATTGATTACTGAATATAACATATAACATAAGAAATAAAAAATATGAAACTTAACAAAATCCATCATGTAGCCGTAATTTGCTCCGACTATGTGAAATCCAAGCATTTCTACACTGATGCGCTAGGAATGAAGATTATGAGTGAAAACTATCGTAAGGAACGTGATTCCTGGAAAGCTGACTGCTGGCTTGATGACAACTATGTCATCGAGTTATTCTCCTTCCCTAACCCACCAGCACGTCCTTCCTATCCGGAAGCTGCCGGACTGCGCCATCTTGCTTTTGAGGTAGATGATCTTTCGGATGCAATTGATGAACTTGACAGTAAAGGCATCGCGCATGAGCCTATACGCACGGATGAATATACAGGCAAGCGATTTGTATTCTTCAGTGATCCAGATGGTTTGCCGATTGAATTGTATGAAAAATAAAAAATCAAGGGCAAACCATGCTAGATATGTAGGCATCCGGTATTTATATTCATCTCCTTTCTTACCAATTCAGTACCCAACTTGCATTGGAGTATTTTCCGATAGTCTCAGCATCCTTGAGGGCGTCAAGCTGACGGACATGCTTGTTTCTCTTGCTGATATCTATGGTTTTACCTTTCCTGTCATGGCTGTTAAATTCCAGGAGATTTGCCGTAGATGCCGACTCATCTATGGGGCCAAAGCCTTCCGAAGGCACACCATCAAGCGTACAGTTCAGCAGCACGCATTCCGCATCAGGATAATTTCTGCCCTTGTTGTCAGGAAGGCGGACTATCACGGCATCCTTGCCCAATCCCTTGAAGGTACAGTCATTGAAGATGTTACCATGGTTCTCCCTGGTATTTCTAATCCACATGAAAGCACCATAGCTGGAAAGGGTACAGTGATTGAAATAGGATGGACCTCTACCCAGCACCGTGTCACCTCCTCCATCAATCACGCAGTTGAGCCAGTAGGCAGAACCATTCACCTGAAGAGCATCACCATCACCGATTACATGCACATTCTCAGCAAAGTTTCTTTCACCATTGAGCAGGAATCCCTCAGCCTGTCCCTTGCAATCCGTCTTGAAGGTGATATCCTTGAAAATCATGTCGGCACAGTTGTCTGCTGCCACAGCTGCACGGCGAGAAGGGAATGTTCCTTTCTGCTCATTGGTCTTGATATCAACCGGGTGAGGATTGAACACCTCGTTATTGGAGTAATGTACCACTACCCCATCCATGGATTCTCCCTGGATAGTTACAAATCGCTTATTGCGGAAATAAACCAACTCTTCATAATCTCCATTCTTCACGAAGACCTTTTTCCTGCTGGCTTCAGAAGGCAATGAATCTGGTATCCAATCCATGGCACCTTGCAGAGTGGAGAAGTCTCCGCTGCCATCAGCTGCCACAACTATATGGCGCAAATCTGCAGAAGGGGCGTTTTTCTTAGTCCTAAACGTCCATGACTTCTTGCCATTCCATCCCTCAATTGTACCCTCGCTAATCTTGATTTCATATTCATGTCCATATTCCAGCATATTGTTATGCAGATAAATGGTTGTTTTGTTCCCATGACAGATGACAGGATAGAAGTGAAAGGCATCAGAGAATCCACCAATGATGGTCTTCTGATACTTGCGCTTGTCTTCCTTGGCAGCACCTGATGGAGTTCCAGGACGGGTATTACGATTGGTTACATTCTCCACCTTATATATATAGGGAACGGGAGTATAGACAGCATTTGGATTCTTGGGCTGTCCTTCGGTTGGTCCCGCCGGAATGCTCATGTCGATTCTATCAACCACCTTTCGAGTTGTCTTGTCCGTAACAGTGATTATGCCCTTGCTGCCAGTCTTTACAGTCTTGTCAAACACGATGACCAGATGTGTATCGATGTTGATGTCTTGGGCATTCTCCTGAGGATAAAAACTGACTGGAGTTTGTGCCATCAGGTTCATACAAGTGATGATACCTGTCATTGAAATAAAGATTCGTTTCATATCAATAGTTTTTAATGTTATTTTGGGTGCAATATTACGAAAAAATTTCGAAATAACGTATTTTTTTGATGGAAAAATGATTTTTATTTTGGCTGCGTAAAAAGACAGCATCCTTGTGACTGGTTGGTGCTATGCATCAGAAAAGCATCCCCCTATTTCCAGCAGTAATCAATGCCTCGTTTCTCACACTCTCCTCGCAAGGCGGCAAGGAAGTAACTGCGCTCGCTGCCCCAACCACGAACCTTGCGCTCATGATCTATGGTCTGCTTCAAAAGCTCATCGCTGTAAGCGGCAAAGCGGGCTGCATACTCTGAAATTCTTGACTCGGCATAGCCTGCATCAACAGTTGATGACTCAGCAATAACTGTCTTAATTGTTGATGACTCGGCATTAGCTGCCATTACATTCTCATTGTTCTTTAAATCTGAATTTGGATTCATAAAGATAATTATTTTAAGTTGTTAAACACTTACACATTCTTTTACCACCGTGGTTATCTCTATGCGAAACTCGGTTGGTGTGCCACAACTGGGCAACTCTTAATGCTTGATTTCGGGTGCAAAAGTACATCATTATTCTGAAACCACCAAATTTTTTCGGGATTATTTTTCCTGTTTTTTTCCTTCTTCTAAAGAAGAAGATTTTTCGGGGTAGCAGATAGTAAGGAAGAGAAATCCTTTAATGGTTAAACTTTCCTATATTTGCATTATAATAGTATTATAATAATAAAATTATAATTACCTTTGTAAATTGACAATCAGAAAGATACAAACAATTGAAATATACCTAAAATCCGCAACTATCATCCAATACACGATTAAGGGTAGATTTATGAGTCGTTAGTAGCAGCTTTCAGTAAAAAGCAACAGCACAACATCAATATGTAGCCACCATCCCCTTACCCCACGATGCGACTTGAGGTAATACGCAGATTCAAACCGGAAA
Source organism: Segatella copri (assembly GCF_015074785.1). Lineage (NCBI taxonomy): Bacteria > Pseudomonadati > Bacteroidota > Bacteroidia > Bacteroidales > Prevotellaceae > Segatella > Segatella copri. Next base: position 302,797 of record NZ_CP042464.1, on the reverse strand, counting down.
GAAAGGATTCTTATCCGAATTCTGTTTTGAAGGGTTTTGCATAAGCTCGGTTCTCTGTGTAGATATTCAGCACGTATTGCCTTGCAGTCATGATCCACTTGGCAGGTACGGAGATGAATCTGAAGACAAAAGCCTTTATGCGACTCGTTTTCTTGAGCCCAAAAGCCTTGGTGTCAAGCCTGCTCATGATGGTCTTGTAGAAATTGTGTATCAATGCAGTAAGCAGAAGAAAGACAGTATTCTCCGCCATGAATGACTTGGGGAGCCTGCTCCAACCGAATCCGTTGTTCATGTCGTCAAAGATACGTTCCTTGCCGCCACGCAGATTGTAGAATTCAACAATGTCCCTTGTCGATGACTTGTAATCGTTGGTCAGAATACAACGGTAAGTGTATTCGCCTTCCCACAGGTCAAGGTCGCCACTGTTGCGTCTTTGTCTCTGGATGACAAGACGATAGCACTTGCCTTCCCATTTCTCAACGAGAATGGAATTGAGTTCGAACTGGATGCCGTTAATCTCCTCCGTCTTCCATCCTCTCAGAGCAAAGATGTCATTGTAGAGCGAACTGCATCGGTTGGCACGGATGTAGAAATGTTTGCAATGCTTCTCTATCTCACTGACGATTTCCTTCGAGCAGGAACCGCAGTCTGCCCTGAAGCGATTTACACGGATGTTCTGGGATTCCAGAAGAGCGAAGAATCTCTTATGGGTGTCTGCCTGATGAAAACGCACATTCGTGTTACCATCGCTGTTCTCGATATAGACTATCTTGTCACCGATAACATATACGCCAGGCCTGTAGCCGAGGAACTTTTTGTAGGTCGGTTTTGCATCATACTTCTCCGTTTCAAGGAACTGATGGTCAAAGTCAACATCGTATTCCTCAATTTCCTTCAACTCGCCTGTAGAAACCAAAGCGTTTATAAGCAATGTGTTGAGTTTGTCTGCAGTATTGAAATCATAGGTCTTGCCTTGGTCGGAAGTATAGGAGATGTTTTCCTGTGTCAGTTCCTTGATGGCTCTGAGGATGGTATCAGAGCTGCATGTACGAAGGGTAGGATGATACGAGAGATGGCGCATCAGTTGTGACGTTACATCTTCCACGCATGAGCCGCCACAGAAATAAACGCTCATCAGCGAACGGACTATCTCGCTGAACTGATATCCGAAGATACTGCTGCATCTCTGACCCAGTGTTGAGTCGATAACGGGTGAAAGCATGGAGTCAAATTTCTCCATGATTGAAAAAATTCCTCCAAAAGGTGTGAGTTTCTCAGATTTAATTTGTATTTTTGCCATGTCATATTAGAGTTTTGCTTGTTTTCTTTTTGCAACACTAAGATAAGTGAAAATTCTGACATGGCAAAATCCTGGGCAACTTTTTGTTGCTCAGGAACTTATAAATAAAGTTAAATTATAGTGTTGCGGAATTAAGGATATAAAAACAAAGAATGATATGATACAGCAAGTAGAATTTTCATTGCGTCCGCTTCCTCGCGGCTTTCACCTCGTAACCAATGAGGTGATGAGGAACCTGCCAGCGCTGCCTAAGACAGGGATTCTGAATCTCTTCGTAAGACATACCAGTTGCGGATTGTCGCTGAACGAGAACTTCGACCCGGATGTGAGACATGACTTGAAGGGTATCTTCGAAAGACTGGTTCCAGATGGCGACCCAAGATACCTGCACCAGGATGAAGGACCGACGGATATGTCGGCTCATGCCAAATCGAGCATGGTGGGTGTATCGCTCACCATTCCCATTACCAACGGCAGATTAAACCTCGGAACATGGCAGGGAATCTACCTCTGTGAATTCAGAGAGGGAAGCGGAAGCCGACACCTCATCGCAACGATTATCGGGGAATAAAGATAAAAACGAGGATGTTCGCACATCCTCGTTTTTACGTTAACATCATCATTTATTCTATCGCGTCCAATTCCACTTCATCCTCTTCCTTCTCCTCTTTCTTTCCGAAATTAGGATCAATCTTCAGGAAAGCAGTAACCAGGAAGGTGATGGCGCAACATGCCATCACGATGATAAAGAACATGCGGTAACCTACCATATCCTTCAGATATCCAGAAACCATGCCCGGCAGCATCAATCCGAGATAGGAGATGCCCGTACAGATGGAATAATGGGAGGTTTTGAACTTTCCCTGACTGTAGAACAGCATGTAGAGGGTAAGAACCGTGAAGCCCAGACCATAACCCAACTGCTCGACAAAAAGACAGCTGGAAACCACGATGAGGTTGCTATTGAGCGAGTAACTCAGATAGATGTAAACCACATCAGGCAAGGTGATGGCACAAACCAGAGGCCAAAGCCATTTCTTCATTCCATCCCTGCTCACCAGAATACCACCAAGAATTCCACCCAGCAGCAAACCTATCAATCCCACAGTACCATTGGCAAAGCCATATTCCTGAGGTGAC